>NZ_DALZQC010000022.1:0-36084 GCF_032017145.1 Brevundimonas sp. | reverse complement strand
CCTTCGGGCTGACTAGAGTAGCGTAACAGAGCGGCCCCCGGAGCGATCCGGGGGCTGTTTTGCTTGGGACGAGGCCACACCCCAAGACCGTCACCTCCAATGCCGTCACCCTCGGGCTCGACCCGAGGGCCGGGTGTCGGGCCGCCTTGCGTCAGAGGCGGCGCACAGCCCGATCCGCGTCCGATCCTCGGGTCAAGCCCGAGGATGACGGGGGACGGGGAGAGGGTGGGGCACGCTTCTTTCGCCGGGCGAGCGAGCGGTCTTGCCTGCAACCGGAAAGCCGGGTTTACGTTCGGGAACGGACGTTAATCTTTCGGTAACCACATGCGACGCGCCATTCGACTGGGTCTTTTCATCGGCACCGTGATCGGCATGAGCGCCTGTGCGACCCAGTACGATGCGAACGGGCGGCCCGTTTCGGGGGCTTACGGTTCGGTGGAGGCGGGTCGGACGGGCTGAGGCGCGAAGGAAAACGTGGCGCTGGCCGCCTTCCTGCCCTAATATGGCGCTGCGGACGCCGAATGTTGCGCCGCGTTGGTCTCCAAAACCCCTAGATGTTACTCATCGCTATTGCCGTCGTTCTGCTCCTGGTGGTGCTCAACGGCTTGTTCGCCATGACCGAATTGGCGGTCGTTTCGTCCCGCAGGTCAAAACTCCAGGCGCGGGCGGAAAGGGGAGATCGGGGAGCCCGGGCGGCGCTGAAGCTGTCGGAGGAACCGACGCAGTTCCTGTCGGCCGTGCAAGTCGGCATCACCCTGATCGGCATTCTGGCGGGCGCCTATGGTCAGGCGACGATCGCGGGCGAGCTTGACCGGATACTGGAACTCGCCTTCCCGGCGCTGGCCGCCTATACCGAATTCTTCGCCACCGCCGTGGTGGTCGTGTGCATCACCTATGTCTCGCTGATCATCGGCGAACTGGTGCCCAAGCGCCTGGCGCTGATTTTCCCCGAAACGGTGGCCTCCAAGATGGCCGGACCGATCTCCAGCCTGGCGGTTGTGCTGAAGCCGTTCGTTCTGCTGCTGACGGCCTCGACCTCGGGCATATTGAAGCTGCTGGGCGTCAAGGACCGCGACGGGTCGGACGTCACCCAGGAAGAGGTCGCCACCATCCTGGCCGAAGGCACCTCGGCCGGCCTGATCGAGCCGGAAGAGCAGGAGATGATCGAGGAGATCATGCGCCTGGGCGACCGTCCGGTGCGGGTGGCCATGACGCCGCGCCACGAAGTGTTCTGGATCGCCCTGGACGACCCTGAAGAAGTGGTCCGCGAGGAAATCCGCACCTGCCCCTATTCGCGCATCGTGGTGGCGCGCGAGAACGACGTCGATAACCCCCTGGGCCTGGTTCACAAGAAGGACCTGCTGGACGCCCTGTTGACCACGGGCAAGATCGACGTGGAGCCGCTGGTCGCCGAGCCCGCCTTCATCCCGCAGTCGACCTCGGTGTTGAAGGCGTTGGAGATCCTGAAGGGGTCGCGGGTCCACATGGCCTTCATCGTCGACGAATACGGCGCCTTCGAAGGCGTGGTGACCGCCACCGACATCCTGGAGATGATCGCCGGCGACTTCGACGAGGGGCATGACGAGGAGCAGGCCTGGATCCACCAGCGCGCCGACGGCAGCTGGCTGGTGGACGGCCAGACGGACCTGGACGACCTGGCCGACACCCTGGGCGAGGATTTCGGCGAGCACGAAGGCTTCCACACCGTCGCGGGCCTGATCCTGCATCAGATCTCGCGCGTGCCGGACGAGGGCGAGGTTCTGCAGGTCGGGCGATTCGAGGTCGAGGTCGTGGACATGGACGACCGTCGCATCGACAAGCTGATCTTCAAGGAACTGATCAAGGCCGAGGACGAGCGCGACGCCGTGGCGGCCCATCTGGAAGACTAACGGCCGCATTGGCGGGGATAGCGTCACATCGCCCTTGAAATGGCGGGCGGTGTGGGGCATACGCCCCCCTCTGGCGAACGCGCGGGCCGGACGGTTCGCGCGATTGTCTAGGAGTTTAGCTCAGCTGGTAGAGCACCGGTCTCCAAAACCGGGGGTCGTGGGTTCGAGTCCCCCAACTCCTGCCAATCCCCCCTGTCGCTTCCGGATGGGACTTCCCATCTGGGGCGACAGGAACAATTGTGTGAAGAGCAACTGATGGCCAAGGCCAAAACTCCCGGCAAGCGGCCGCAAGGCAATGCAAAGCCCCAGGTCGCTGCGGCCGCCGCCGCCATCACGGTCGATTCGCCCGAGCCCAAGAAGCCCCGCACCAGCCCTGGTCAGTTCATCAGCCAGGTCCGCGCCGAGGGCCGCAAGATCGTGTGGCCCAGCCGCAAGGAGACCTGGATCACCTCGGTGATGGTCTTCATCATGGTGCTGATCGCCTCGATCTTCTTCTGGATCGTGGACACCGGCCTGGGCTACGCCTTCCGCTACATCATCGCTCTCGGATCCTGAGAAAGACGCGCCCATGACCGATGCAGCGCCCGCAAAGCCCGCCAATCCGCGCCACAAGTGGTACATCGTCAACGCCTATTCGAACTTCGAAAAGAAGGTCGCCGAGCAGTTGCGCGATCAGGCCAAGCAGCAGGGCCTGGAAGACGCCTTCTCCGAAATCCTGGTGCCGACCGAGGACGTCGTCGAGATCCGTCGCGGCCGCAAGGTGAACTCGGAACGCAAATTCTTCCCCGGCTATGTGCTGGTGAAGATGGAGATGACGGACCAGGCCTATCACCTGGTCAAGAACACGCCGAAGGTCACCGGCTTCCTGGGCGCGGCGGGCGGCACCAAGCCCCTGCCGGTCTCAGAACGCGAGGTCCAGAACATCATCGGCGCCGTGGAAGAGGGCGTCGAGCGTCCCAAGCCCACGATCCGCTTCGACATCGGCGAGAAGGTCAAGGTCATCGACGGCCCGTTCGCCAGCTTCGACGGCTCGGTGGAGAGCGTGGACGAGGAACACGCCCGCCTGCGCGTCGCCGTGTCGATCTTCGGCCGCGCCACGCCGGTCGAACTGGAATACGCCCAGGTGGAGAAGGTCGCGGGCTGAGGCTCACGCATCTGTCGAGATTTAAGCCGCGTCTGAAAGGGCGCGGCTTTTTCGTTTCTGCGGAGAGGGCGGGGCGGTGCGTTGCCTTTCCCGCGCCCCTCTGATACACGCGCGCCTTCGCTCGGCGGGCCTTGGTTCGTGGAGCGGCAAATCCGTGGGAGGCAGCCATGCCGCACCACGGCTCACCGGTCCCGGATCAAGTCCGGGATCATTCATAGGAGAGACCAATGGCCAAGAAGATTCTCGGCTATATCAAGCTGCAAGTGCCGGCCGGTTCGGCCACGCCTTCGCCCCCGATCGGCCCGGCTCTGGGTCAGCGCGGCGTGAACATCATGGGCTTCTGCAAGGAGTTCAACGCGCGCACCGAGAAGGAAGCCAAGGGCACCCCGCTTCCGACCGTCATCACCGTCTATCAAGACAAGTCGTTCACCTTCATCACCAAGACCCCCCCGGCGACCTGGTACCTGAAGCAGGCCACCGGCCTGAAGTCGGGCTCCAAGCTGGTCGGCCGTGAAGTCGCCGGCAAGATCACCGTGGCCCAGCTGCGCGAGATCGCCGAGAAGAAGATGAAGGATCTGAACGCGAACGACCTGGACGCCGCGACGAAGATCATCGAAGGCTCCGCCCGCGCGATGGGCCTGGACGTGGTGGAGGGCTAATCCATGGCTAAGCAAACCAAGGCTCAAAAGGCCCGCACCGGCGTCACCCAAGACCTGCTGCCCTTCTCCGACGCCATCAAGCTGGCCAAGGAGAACGCCAAGTCGAAGTTCGACGAATCCCTGGAAATCGCCGTCAATCTGGGCGTCGATCCGCGTCACGCCGACCAACAGGTCCGTGGCGTGGTGAACCTGCCGTCGGGCACGGGCCGTGACGTTCGCGTCGCCGTCTTCGCCAAGGACGCCAAGGCCGCCGAAGCCACCGCAGCCGGGGCCGAACACGTCGGCGCCGAAGATCTGTACGAAAAGATCGCCGGCGGCTTCATGGAGTTCGACCGCGTGATCGCGTCGCCGGACATGATGGCCCTGGTCGGTCGTCTGGGTAAGGTGCTGGGCCCGCGCGGCCTGATGCCGAACCCCAAGGTCGGCACCGTGACCCCGAACGTGGCCCAGGCCGTCAAGGACGCCAAGGGCGGCGCCGTTGAGTTCCGCGTCGAGAAGGCGGGCATCGTCCACGCCGGCATCGGCAAGGTGTCCTTCACCCAGGACGCCCTGGAAGCCAACGTCAAGGCCATCGTGGACGCTCTGGTCCGCGCCAAGCCGTCGGGCGCCAAGGGCACCTATGTGAAGCGCATCAGCCTGTCCTCGACGATGGGCCCGGGCTTTAAGGTCGACCCGGCCTCGCTGGGCGCCTGATAGGCTCAAGCCGCGGCCCCGCGCGTCACGCAAGGCCGAAAGGATGGAGGCCCCGGAGAGCGATCTCCGGGGCCTTTTCCATGGTCAGTAGGCGGCGGTGAAGCGGGCGCGGCTGTGGCGATGCTGCTCAAGCTCGTCGACCATGGCGATGGCGTAGTCGGCGAAGCTGATCCTGCTGTCGCCGTTTGCGTCCACGACCAGCTGGTCGCCGCCGGCGCGATAGGCGCCGGTGCGGGGGCCTTCCTCGATTACGGCGGCGGGAGAGAAGAAGGTCCAGTCGATCTCCTTCTCGTGGCGCAGGTCGTCCAGGAAGTCGATGCCGCCCTTGGCGATGGGCTTCCATTCCGCCGGGAACTCGGGCGTGTCGAACAGCAGGACGCCGGGCGCGACCTGCAGGCTGGCGGCGCCGCCGGTGACCAGCAGGCGCGGAACGTCGGCGGTCTTTAGCGCGCCGAGCAGCGTCGAGGCGGGAACGTCGAAGTGAAGGGCGCTGATGACGGCGTCCGACCCCTTGATCAGAGCGGCCAGGGCGGTCGGATCGGAGGCGTCGCCGGCGACGGGGGTGACGCCGGACGCGGCGGGAATGGCGTCGGGCTTGCGGGCGATCGCCGTGACCGAATGGCCGCGAGAGGCCAGTTCCCTGGTGATTTCCGATCCGGCGCGACCGCTGGCGCCGAGGACTGCGACTTTCATGGAAGGCTCCTTTAGGTTTCCAATGGATACCAGGTGCGGTATGGAGGGCGATCATGCAAGACGGCACCTTTCCCTCACCTGGTCACCTGGACGAAACCTGGATGCGCGGCGACGTGTTCGCCGCCGACTGCCCGACCCGGCAACTGCTGGACCGGATCGCCGACAAATGGAGCACCCTGGTCCTGATCGTTCTGGGGCAGGGGCCCATCCGGTTCAATGCGTTGAAGCAGCGGGTGGACGGGGTGTCGCAGAAGATGCTGAGCCAGACGCTGAAGTCGCTGGAGCGGGACGGGCTGGTGTCACGCTCGGTCGTGGCCAGCGTGCCGGTGTCGGTGACCTATGCGGTGACGCCGCTGGGGATGACGCTGATGGCCGCCATGCAGTCGATGATCGACTGGGCCGAGACCCGGATGCCCGACGTGGCGGCGGCCCAGGAGGACTATGACCGGCGATCCGCCGAGACCCACTGAAAGGCGGCTCCGTTTTTTTATCGCGGCGGGCGAACGGCCACGCTGCGCCTGCGTTTCTGTCGCGACCTTGAAGGGGGCGACATGTTCGGTTTCGGAAAATCCACGAGTGGTGCGGCGACGGGCGGTCATGATCCGTGGAAGGGGCGTCTGGCGTTTGCGGCCATCGTCCTGGTCTCGGCCTATTTCGCCGTGCAGCTGGTGGTCTCGCTGAAGACCCTGTGGCTGCTGATCTTCGGCGCCATTGTCGTGGCGGTGATCCTGCGGGCTCTGGCCGATCCGCTGGTGCGGTTTCTGAAGCTGCCCGATCCGCTGGCGGTCTTCCTGTCCATGCTGATCGTCATCGGCGTCCTGGCGGGCGTCCTGGCCCTGTTCGGCGCACAGATTTCCGAACAGGTGACCACCTTGGCGGCCATCATCCCGGTGGGCTGGGCCCAGGTGCAGACCTGGATCGAAGCCCAGCCCTATGCCGCCCAGGTGTTTGAGCAGCTTCAGAATCTGGGCAGCCGGGCGGGCGAGGCGCTGCAGTTCGCGCAGAAGTTCGCCATCGGCATGGCGGGCGGCGTGACGACCATGGTCCTGGTCGTGGTGGCGGGCGTCTTCCTGGCCATTGAGCCGGCCAAGTCGCGCGAAGGCCTGTTGTCGGTCTTTCCACTGGACCGCCGCGACCGTCTGCGCCAGGTGCTGAACAGTTGCGGCAAGGCGCTGAAGGGCTGGCTCAAGGCGCAGCTGTTCTCGATGGTTCTGGTCGGCACCCTGACCGGGATCGGCCTGGCCATCATCGGCGTACCGTCGGCCCTGGGTCTGGGGCTGCTGACGGGGCTGGCGCAGTTCGTGCCCATCGTCGGACCGATCGTCTCGACCATCCCTTCAGTGCTGGTGGGCGCGACGCAGGGCTGGCACACGGCGGTTCTGGCCGTGGTGGTGCACATCGTCATCTCGCAGCTGGAGAGCAACTTCATCACGCCGCTGGTGCAGAAGAATGTGGCCAATCTGCCGGTCGTTCTGGGCATCTTCGCCGTGGTCGGGATCGGCACCCTGTTCGGTCCGCTGGGGGTGCTGTTCGCCACGCCCCTGGCCCTGGTGCTGCATACGATCGTGACCATGCTGTATCGCCAGGACGTGCTGGGCGACCCCGACGCCAAGGCGCCGGGGGAGAAATAATCCGGTCGTCCGTGCGCTGACAACTTGACGCAGCCGACGCGATCCCGTTTCGAGAGCGCGCCGAACGGCCGCCGTCGTCTAGGAGCAAGGACGTGACCCCGAAAGACCGATCCAATCCGCGCGGCGGCAAGGCCTGATCTTGGCGCGCTCCGGCTCCAAACGCACGGCACGGTCCGAGACCCGTCAGGTGGCGGCCTTGCCCTGGCGGCTGGAGAACGGCCAGCGGCGCATCCTGATGATCACCTCGCGCGAGACCCGCCGCTGGGTCATACCCAAGGGCGGGCGGATGGTCGGCAAGACCGATCCCGAAGCCGCCGCCCAGGAGGCGATGGAGGAGGCGGGGGTCAAGGGCGACATCGACAGCCAGTCCATCGGCGTCTTCCGCTACGCCAAGGGGACGAAGGACGGCGGGGTGCGCCAATGCGTGGTGTCGGTCTATCCGCTGGAAGTCCTGATCCAGATGGGCGCCTGGCCCGAGGCGCATCAGCGTGAACGCCGATGGATGAGCCTGAACGAGGCCGCGGGCCTGGTGCAGGAGCCGGACCTGGCCGCCCTGATCCGCGACTTCGACGCCACGCCGCTGGACGATTAGACAACCGCCGGTCGATTTCGGCTGGTCAGCCCGGATGTGCGCCCGCGATAAGAGGGGCGGGAGGCTGTCATGACTATTCCAAGAAATCTCGCCCTGGGGCTGGCATGTGGCCTGGTTGCGGCTGCGGCTGCGGCGGACGTCCAGGCTCAGGCGCGATCGCAGACTGAGACCGTCGTCGTCACGCGCGTCGAGCCGGCGCCATACGATGCGGCCGTAGCGCGTCGCAGCGACCTGGCGCGCGAACTGATCGGCCTGTCCGTCGGCCCGAACTTCGCCAAGGAGTTCGAGCGCGCCATGGTCACACAGATGAACAGCATCGGCGACAAGGCGGGAGAGGAATCGGCCTGGGTTCGCGCCAACATGCCGCCGATGATGTCCCGCATGCTCGCGCGCGTGATGGAGGAAATGGTCCCGGTCTATGCGACCATATACACCGAGGAAGAACTTGGCGCTCAGATCGACTTCTACCGCACGCCGGCGGGTCGTGCGGTTGCGGCCAAGACGCTGTCATTGGGCGTGGCGTTGCAGGAAGCGCAGGATAGCGTGCTGACAAGCTTTATGGCCGAGTTCGAAAGCAAATACTGCGCCAGGTTCGACTGCGGGGAAGACACGGAGACGGCCGCCAAGTCCAGGCGTTGATGCCTAGCCGTCCAGTTCAGGATAGCGGCGGAAGATGCCGTTCTCGTTGAAGGGGATGCGGCGGTCGCTGGCCAGATAGGCGGCGATCCTGGGCAGGGCGGCGACGCGGTCACGGACGGCGACCACCTTGGGCGTCGTCGCCAAAACGCGGCCCGCCGCCTTCGGGAAGGCGTAGGTCAGACCCTCGACCACCTGGAACAGCGACAGGTCGACATAGGTCAAGCGGTCGCCGACCATCCAGTCGGCGCCGTGGGGGTTGCGGGTCAGCACCGTTTCGGCCCAGGTCAGGAACTTGCCTATGCGCGCCGTGCGAAAGCCCCGGGCGCGGCGAGCGGCCTCGGGCTTCTGGTCGTCGTAATAGGCCATGAGCTCGACGGGGTGGTGGGTGTCGTGCGCCTCGACCACCAGGTCGGCGAAGGTCAGCTGGATCTGGTTCAGCCAGGCCCGGTCGCTGTCGCCGTCTGGGCTGAGGCCCAGTTGCGGGCCGAGCCAGGCCAGGATGGCAGCGACTTGGCCGATGGTGCGTCCGCCCAGGCGAACGAAGGGCGGGGCGAAGGAGGGTGTGGCGGCGTCCTTCATCAGGGCCGTCATGGCCGCCCCGTCGTCCTGGCGCGAGACGTCGACATAGTCGGCGCCGACGGCCTCGAACGCCAGACGCACAAATTCGCCGCGGCCCTGAATGGTCGGCCAGTAATAGAGTTCATAGGCCATGCGATCCGCGCCTTGATTTCCTGTCGGTGTCGCTGTAAGAGCGCCGCTTCCCGTCGGAGGTTCATCTTCCGGCGGTCCTGTCCGAGAACTTCGGGGCGTGGGGGTCACCCAGGCCATAACCGTCAGAGAGCCCTCTGACGCCGTGGGGAGATGGGGACGCGACCTTGCCGCGTATCGGCCCGCAATCCGGGACGGACGCCGTCGGACGCATCCTTCGGACAATACGACCGGCCCGAACGTTTCGCAGCGATGCGATGCGCTTTGGCCAATCCGTCGTCGGGAATAAGCCCGGCGGCGAATACCAAGACTGGAGACCGCAATGGATCGCGCTCAAAAAGCCGAGTCTATCGAAACGCTGAAGGGCGTGTTCGCCGAGGCCGGCAGCGTGGTCGTGACCCACAACCTGGGTCTGACCGTTGCGGAAATGGAAGACCTGCGTGGTCGCCTTCGCAAAGAAGGCGGCGCGTTCAAGGTGGTCAAGAACCGCCTGGCGCTGAAGGCGCTCGAAGCCGAAGAAGGCAGCGACTACCACGGCCTGTTCAAGGGCCCGGTGGGCATCGCCTATTCCGAGAACCCCGGTACGGCCGCCAAGGTCGTCACCGAGTTCGCCAAGGCCAACGATCGCTTCAAGATCGTGGGCGGCTTCATGGGCGAAACCGTCGTCGATCAGAAGGGTGTCGAGGCGCTCTCGAAGCTCCCGACGCTGGACGAAGTTCGCGGTCAACTCATCGGCCTGCTCAACGCGCCTGCGACCCGTATCGCCGGCGTGCTGCAAGCACCCGCCGGTCAGCTGGCCCGCGTGTTCAACGCCTACGCCACCAAGGAAGCCGCGTAAGCGGCCCCGCCTTTCATCTCTGCATCACTCTCTAAACCTCATCCTCCGAAGGAAAACTGACAATGGCCGACCTCGCCAAGATCGTCGAAGACCTGTCCGCGCTTACCGTTCTGGAAGCCGCTGAACTCTCCAAGCTGCTGGAAGAAAAGTGGGGCGTCAGCGCCGCTGCTCCGGTCGCCATGGCTGCTCCGGCCGCCGGCGGCGGCGCTCCGGCTGAAGCCGCCGAAGAGCAAACCGAATTCACCGTCGTCCTGGTCGACGGCGGCGACAAGAAGATCAACGTGATCAAGGAAGTCCGCGGCGTCCGTTCGGACCTGGGTCTGAAGGAAGCCAAGGACCTGGTCGAAGGCGCTCCGCAGAACGTCGTCGAAAACGTCTCCAAGCAAGTCGCCGACGAAGTCGCCAAGAAGCTGACGGAAGCCGGCGCCAAGGTCCAGATCAAGTAATCTGGGTCTCAGCTCTGCTGATATCGGAAAGGCCCGGCGGGAAACCGCCGGGTCTTTTTGTTTGGCCTACCGCGCGGAGCGCTGCTTGAGGCCGGTTGGGTGGCTGATCGGTTTGCGGTGGAGCGAGGGGCCGCCGTCGCTTCATCTCAGTTCTGCGGTCGGGAACGGGCGGCGAAGAAGGCCCACAGGGCGTCGTTGTCGGCGACCCAGCTGTGACCGCCGCCTGTGGTGATGCGGCCCACCACGTCCGCGCCGTCGCGGCAGGCGGCGTAACCCTCCTCATAGATTCTGTCGGCGATCCAGCGGGTGTCGCGCGCCTGGGTGCAGCCGTTCAACTGGGCCCAGCGCTGTTCGGCGGCGTGCATGGTGTAGCTCCAATAGCCCGCGCCGCCGCCCTGGATCGGATTGGTCGTATCCGCGTCGCCGGCGAAGGCGATGATCGGCATGGGGCGCGAGGGGCGGCAGGTGGCGGGATCGGGTTCCTCGGGGCGGTCCTTCCTCGGATTGCCGGCGCGCAGGCCCACGACGGGGGCGATGGCGGCGAACCTGTCGGCGGCGACGCACCCCAGCCAGGACGCCATCCGTCCGCCGCCCGACAGGCCGGTGGCGTAGACGCGGCTGTCGTCGATGCAGCCCTGGGCTGCCAGATAGCGGATGGCGGTCGTCAGATAGGCCACGTCGTCGGCGTCGCCGGGTCCGGGCACGGCGCCGGTGATGGTCGGCACGCCGGGGATGTTCCAGACGAAGCCACGCTCGACCGGAATGCCGGCGTCGGGCGCGGCGACGATGAAGCCGTGCCGATCCGCCGCCTCGGCCAGCCGGGACGAGGCCAGCATGGCGGCGCCCGTGCCGCCGCTGCCGTGCAGCAGGAAGACCAGCGGCGCGGGACGGGCGGGGTCGAAACCGGCGGGGATGTGCAGCAGCAGGGTCCGGCCCGACCCGCCTATGGCCACGGCCTGGGTCTGGCCCGGCTGGCCCAGGCCGCACGGGGCGGCCGCCTGGGCCGTCTGTCCGAACAGGCAAATGCCGGCGAGGCCCGCGATCAGGCCGATCAGACGTTTCATCGGGTTTCGCCTCCGGTGACTACAGCACGCAGGTTGGGACGTTTCGCGCGCGCAGGCCAGCCTTGAGGCGGGCGCGACGCCTTCCCATCTGTGGACGCCCCAAGAGACGGAACCTGTTTCATGAAAATCCTGCTGGTGCTGACGTCGCACGATCACCTCGGCGACACTGGCAAGAAGACCGGCTTCTGGCTGGAAGAACTGGCCGCGCCCTATTATGCGCTGAAGGATGCGGGGGCCGAGATCGTGCTGGCCTCGCCCAATGGCGGGCAGCCGCCGCTGGACCCCAAGAGCGACGACGCGGACGCCCAGACCGAGGACACGCGCCGTTTCAAGGCCGACGCCGAGGCGCAGGCCGCCCTGGCCGCGACCGTCGTCCTGTCGTCGGTGAAGGCCGAGGATTTCGACGCTGTCTTCTATCCGGGCGGTCACGGGCCGCTGTGGGACCTGGCCAATGATGCGGACTCCATCGCCCTGATCGAGGCTTTCGCCAGGGCGGACAAGCCGACCGGCTTCGTCTGCCACGCGCCGGGCGTGCTGAAGTCGGTGAAAGGGCCGGACGGCAAGCCGCTGGTCGAAGGCCGCAAGGTGACGGGCTTCACCAACTCCGAAGAGGAGGCCGTGGGCCTGACCGACGTGGTGCCGTTCCTGGTCGAGAATGTGCTGATCGCCAATGGCGGCGACTATTCCAAGGGGCCGGACTGGGGTTCGTATGTCCTGACCGACGGCAAGCTGGTGACCGGCCAGAACCCTGGGTCGTCGCGCGCGGCGGCCGAGGCGCTGATGGGGTTGTTGAAGGGGTGATCGACGGAATTTCCTCCCCGCACTGCGGGGAGGGGGCCGTGAAGCGGTGCTCATTCCGGGGCGTCTGCATGACGATCCCGGAGCCGAAGGGCGGCGCGTAGCAGCCAACCCGCAGGTTTGCTATCCGGCCGATGACGTCCAGCAGCGCCGTCTAAAACCCTGGGTTCCGGGTTCTCAGCTTCGCTCCGCCCCGGAACGATGATCGAAGATTTCGGCCGGCTGAACGTTGATCGATCCTAGTCGTCCAGCAGGGCCTGCAGCAGCGGATGGGCCAGGACCGGCGCGGCCAGGCGAACCACGGCCAGGGGGTCTTCCAGGCGCACGGCGGCGGTGGCGTCGGCGACGATGAAGTCGGCATGGGTGCGCGACGGTTCGGTCAGGCGCTCGTGCCCCGGCCGCACGGTCGCCAGATATTGCGCCACGACCGAATCCGCTGACCGGCCTCGCTCGGCCTGATCGCGCAGCAGGCGGCGGATGAAGCGGATGTCGGCGGGGGTGTCCACGAACACCCGGATGTCGAACAGGGCGGTCAGGTCGGGGGTGCACAGGACATGGGTGCCCTCCACGATCACCACCTGGGACGCCGGGATCGGCTCGCCGCCCGGTTCGCGTCCATGGTGGATGAAGGAATAGACCGGCGCCGTCACCGCGCGGCCAGCCTTCAGCGCCTTCAGATCGGCGATCATCAGGTCGTGATCGCGCGCCGACACGTCGTCGAAGTCGAAGGTCGCCGCGTCGAAGCCGGGCAGGGAGGCGGCGTCCTTGTAATAGCTGTCCTCGCGCACCAGCACGGCGGCGCCGTCCGGCAAGGCGGAAACCAGCGCCTCCGCCAGAGTGCTCTTGCCCGAGCCGGAGCCGCCCGTGATCGCGATCAATATGGTCATGGGGCGCCTTCTAGAGCGGTCGCGCCGCCAGCGCCACGGGGGACGATCCGTCGCGCCGGGGCTGACGTCGCGGCACGTTGCTTATCGCCGATCACCAATGTTAGCGTCCACCCAAGCGTCGCCTCCAATCAGACGCACCCAAGGAACAGGAAACGATATGCTGGGCTTGATGCAGGACTGGCCGCTGACGGTCGACAAGATCATCGATCACGCCAGGAACTGGCATGGTGATCGCGAAGTGGTGACCCGCTCGGTCGAGGGGCCCATCGTCCGCACGACCTACGCCGCCATCCATGACCGCGCCAAGCGCGTGTCGAACGCCCTGAAGGACTGGGGAATCAAGCCGGGCGACCGCGTCGCCACCCTGGCCTGGAACACCGCCAACCATATCGAGGCCTGGTACGGCATCATGGGCATCGGGGCGGTGTGCCATACCCTGAACCCGCGCCTGTTCCCCGAGCAGCTAGTCTATATCATCAACCACGCCGAAGACCGGATCATCTTCGTCGATCTGACCTTCGTGCCGCTGCTGGACGCCATCCTGCCGCACATCCCCAAGGTCGAGCGCGTCGTCGTCATGACCGACGCCGCCCACATGCCGCAGACGAATCTGCCCAAGGCCGTGGCCTATGAGGACGCCATCGCCGGCCAGTCGACAGACGTGGTCTGGGGCGACTTCGACGAACAGACGGCCTGCGGCCTCTGCTACACTTCCGGCACGACGGGCAATCCGAAGGGGGTGCTGTATTCGCACCGCTCCAACTTCCTGCACACCTTCATGGGGCTGCAGGCCACCGTCATGGGCGCGACGCCCAAGGAGGTGATCCTGCCGGTCGTGCCGATGTTCCACGCCAACGCCTGGGGCATCGCCTTCGCCGGCCCCGCCGCCGGTACCAAGCTGATCATGCCGGGCGCCAAGATGGATGGTCCGTCGATCTATGAACTGATCGAACAGGAGGGCGTCACCTTCTCGGCCGCCGTGCCGACCGTCTGGCAGGGGCTGTTCGCCCATATGAAGCAGAACGGCCTTGGGTTCTCGACCCTGAAACGGGTTCTGATCGGCGGTTCGGCCTGTCCCGAAAGCCTGATCCGCGGCTTCCAGGACGATTTCGGCGTCGAGGTCACCCACGCCTGGGGCATGACCGAAACCTCGCCCATCGGCACCATCGCCAACCTGCCGCCCGAAATCCTGAAGCTCTCCTACGACGAGCAGATGAAATACCGCCTGAAGCAGGGCGTCCCGCCGCTGGGCGTCGAGCTGAAGCTGAAGGACGAGGCGGGCGCCGAACTGCCTCACGATGGCGCCACCTTCGGTCGTCTGATGGTCAAGGGGCCGACGATCAGCCGCGCCTATTTCAAGGAAGACGGCTCGATCCTGGACGACGAAGGCTTCTTCGACACCGGCGATGTGGCCACGGTCGACGACCTGGGCTTCATGCAGATCACCGACCGCGCCAAGGACGTGATCAAGTCCGGCGGCGAGTGGATCAGCTCCATCGAAATCGAGAACATCGCCGTGGGTCACCCCAAGGTCGAGATCGCCGCCGTCATCGGCGCGGCCCATCCCAAATGGGACGAACGGCCGGTGCTGATCCTGAAGCTGAAGCCCGGCCAGACGCTGGATCCCCAGGAGCATCTGGACTTCCTGCAGGGCAAGATCGCCAAATGGTGGATGCCCGACGACGTCGTCGCGGTGGACGAAATCCCGCTGGGCGCCACCGGCAAGATCGACAAGAAGCTGTTGCGCGAACGGTTCAAGGACTACCGTCTGCCGACCGCCGCCTGACGGGGCGTCTGACCCGAACCGGAGCCTGAATGCCGATCCGAAAGCCTGTTCCCGCCATCCTGCCGTGGCTGACGGCGCTCGCGGCGGCGCCTTTGGTGCTGATCGTGGCGGCCGTCGCGGCGACCCGGTTCGGCGGGGTCGATCTTTCGGTCGGTTATGATCTTCTGACCTGGACCGTGGCGCGCATCCTGGCCTGGATCGGTCTGGCGGCGGCCGTCGTCGCGGCGGCGCTGGCCCTGCGCGACATCCGGGGCAGGGGGCCCTATGCGCTCGCGGGCCTGGTGTTCGCCGGCGCAGCGGTGGTCGGATTCGTGGAGCGTCAGGGCCGGGACGCGACGCCGACGCCGCGCGACGTCACGACCAATGTGGAGGAGCCGCCGGCCTTCTCGCGCGCCGTCGCCGCCCTGCATCGCGGATCGACCCCCGCCGCCTGCGAGGCGGTGGTCGCCATTCCCAGTCAGGTCCTGGCCCAGCAGGCGACATCGGCTCTGGTCGACGCCGGTTTCGTGGTGAACCGCGCCACCACCTTCGAGGTCGAGGCCGCGCATGAGGGCGCCTGGTTCGGTTTCGTCAGCGACGCGGTCGTACGCATCCGCCCTGGCCGCACCGACATCCGCGTCGCCGCGCGCGACGCCCGTCCCGATGGCGGCGCAACCTGCCGCCTGGCCGCGCGCATCGCAAGGGAACTGGCCGGCGCCCGCTGACCCTTCAGATCAAAGGGGCCGGAACCGCGCCGCCAGATCGGGCTCGCCGTCGCAGACCGCGCGCCCGTCCTCGACCAGCTTGATCAGATGGGCCAGCACCGACAGGGACGCCGCCGGCCACAGGCGCGGATCGACGGCGGCGTATAGCGTCGGCACCATGTCGGCGATGGTTCGGTCGCCCGCCGCCAGACGCGCCGCGATCTGCGCCTCGCGATCCAGCCGATGGGCGCGATAGGCCGCCAGAAACGGCCGAACCTGGGTGATCGGCGCCCCGTGCGTTGGCCACAGCACGTCGAAGTGCCGCGCGATCACAACGTCCAGACTGGCCATATACTGGCGCATGTTTCCATCCGGCGGCGCCACGACCGTCGTGGACCAGCCCATCACATGGTCGCCGCAGAACAGGCCGTTCTCCTCGCGCACGGCGAAGGCCATATGGTTCGACGCATGGCCGGGCGTGAACATGGCCTCCAGCGTCCAGCCGTCGCCTGCGATCACCTCGCCGCCGTCCAGCACGACGTCGGGCGCGAAATCTGCGTCCTCCTCTTCGTCCAACGCGCCCGACGCATGGGTTTCGCGGGCCGGAGGCCGGGCCGCCAGAATGGGCGCGCCCGTCGCCTCGGCGAACGGCCGCGCCAAGGGGGCGTGATCCCGATGCGTATGGGTCACCAGCACATGGCTGACCCGCCGCCCGACCGTCGCGGCCAGCAGCGCCTCCAGATGCGCCATGTCCATCGGCCCAGGATCGATCACCGCAACGGCCGCGCCCGCCTGCGCCCTTCCGACAATGTAGGTCCCGGTGCCGGTGAAGGTGAACGGCCCTGGATTGTCCGCCACCACCCGCTGCACCAGGGGCGAAACCTGGTCGCGCCGCCCATAGGCGAAGTCGAACGCTCGCACGAACGGGATCATGCGCTCATCACTCCGCCCACATGGCGCGCCGCTTGCGTCAGGATTTCGGTCATCATTGCCGGAGCGCCCGCCATGGCCCGTTCGATCGTCTTCGCTGTATCAAATCGGCCCGCGCTCGTCGCCGCCGCCGTGCTGTGTCTCGCCGCGATCCAACTCGCCGCCTCCTGCACCCCCGAACCTGCGCCCTATGCGTCGCGCGTGGCGATTGGAGCGCAATCTTGAGCCTCACGCCTTATGATGAGTCGTTCTAGCGCATACTCAAGCTCAAGCCTGATGGCTATTGTCGTAACAACCTCATCCGATGATCTCCTGCCGGGCGCCGACCTTTTTCGTGTGGCGATATTGCGACAGATGAGCGACCGTGATGTGGTTTGCGTGTGATATCAGTAGCGCCGGCTATTTGCGTGGGTATCTTCCCTCAATCTAGGCGCATTGGCGGCTGGATGTTTTGGCCGCAGCAGATGCTTGGGGCTGGCAACTAGGAGGGTGGAGTTTTGAACATTCAAACCATTCGTGAGCGCCTGCTGGCGGGCACGATGATGGGCGGCATCGCGTTAAGTTCTGCGGTCGCTCTGTCTACAGCGGCGGTGTTGCTGTCTGCCACGCCGGTGTCAGCGCAAGATTATACTAGTGGAATTCTGACCGGCACAGTTTCGGACTCTTCCGGCGCACGGGTTGCTGGCGCCTCGGTGTCGGTGACTTCGGCTCAAGGTTCCGTTCGCTCGACGACCACTGACTCCAACGGTTCGTTCCGCATTCCAGCGCTGCCAGTTGGCAGCTACGCTGTGGCGATCTCCAGCTCGGCCGGCGCGGCAAACGACAACATCAGCGTAAGCACGGGTTCATCCGCGTACACCTTCACGGTTTCGGACGGATCATCCGCAACTTCGCTGGGTGACATCGTCGTGACCGGCGCGCGCCGCGCCCAAGCCTTCAACGCCACCGACACGGGCTTGTCGGTCAACGTGCAGGACCTCGCCAATCGCGTCCCTGTCGGCCGCAGCATCAACGCCGTGACGCAGTTGTCCCCCGGCGCGACCGCGCCCGACGCCACAATCAACGCAAGCGCCCGTCGTTCTCAATCGCTGACAGGCTTCTCGGGAACGTCGGCTGCGGAAAGCGCCTACTATATTAACGGTCTAAACGTCACCGATCAGCGTAACTTCCTCGGCTACGCAGACTTGCCATTCGACGCCATTCAATCCGTCGATGTCAAAACGGGCGGCTACCAAGCCGAGTACGGGAGGGCCACGGGTGGCGTCGTCAATATCGTCACCCGCTCGGGCAGTAACGAATTCCAAGGCGGAGCCAGCGTCTTCTGGACACCCGACTCGCTGCGTAGCAAGCGTGGCCTTGCTTACACTCCGGGCGCCAGCGGCAGCGCCGGTGGTCAGGTGTTCAATGCTTACGCTGCCTCTGAACTCAAGGAATATTCGGTTTGGGCTAGCGGGCCGATCCTGAAGGATCACATCTTCTTCTTCGGCGTCTATAACGGTCGGGACAGCGACTCGCGCGGTGGCGTGACGTTCAGCGATTTCACTGCATCGAGCGGTACCCAAGCTCGCGCAATGAGCAATGATCCCCGCTGGCTTGCCAAGTTCGATTTCGTCCTTAACGAAAACCATCGTCTGGAAGCGACGGTGTTTTCCGACAAACAAACGATCGATAACCTAAGCTATAATTTCACGCGAAATGGGTTTATCAAGTCTGATCTTCCGACGTCGTATTCGGAAGCGGGTGGTGTAAACCAGATTTACAAATACACCGGTGTATTCACGAACTGGTTCACGCTTTCGGCTCTTTATGGTCGGATTGATGCGAACCAGAAAGACTTCGGCGATAGCATCAATATTGCAGGCGTGCGGGATTATTATCCCAATCGGACTGTACCGGCCTCTGGCTATGTCTGGTTGACGGAAGGGCGCTTTGGCGGTCCCTTCAACGCTGCAGGCGAGGACAAGCGCGAGACCTATCGCGTTGATGCAGATTTCTACGTCAGCCTCTTCGGGGATCACCACTTCCGTATCGGCTATGATCGTGAAGACGCAGTCAGTACGGCCGCCACTCAATACTCGGGCGGCGCACTCTATTATGCCGGGCGTCCTACGGGGTCCGCAGGCGCGACCGATTGCGGCGCACGCAATGCTGGCGCAGATGGCTGCATCCGTCGTCGGATTTATAGCTCTAGCGGCGATTTTGCATCACAGCAGTCGGCGATCTATATCCAAGATGCGTGGAGCATCACGCCGAACTTCAGCGTTCAGCTGGGTGTTCGGAATGATATATACGACTATAAGAACAAAGCTGGCGAGAGCTACATCAAGATCGATAATCAGTGGGCGCCTCGCGTAGGCTTCAACTGGGATCCGTTCGGCAACGGTACGGATCGTGTTTACGGCTCGATGGGCGATTACTATCTCCCGATCGCCAGCAACACCTCCATCCGCGCTTCGTCGGGAGAGCTATTCGAAGACCGGTATTTCCGCGCCATTCGTGACGCTGCTGGCGCCCTAGCTTTGAATCCGGACGGCACACCCCAACTGGGAGCGCAGTTGGGTGAGCCGGTGTATCTCAGCCCGCCGACCGTGCCCGATCCCCGTACTGTGGCGGAAGCCGATCTGAAGCCCATGTATGAGCGCGAGTTCATTATCGGTTACGAGAAGTCGTTCCAATCCGACAACTGGCTGGGCGATTGGTCGGCTGGCGTTCGCTACATTCACCGTAATCTTGAGAGTGCGATTGAGGACACGGCGATCGGCGATGCAGTCTACCGGTACTGCGCGAGAACCAACCAGCTTGCGCTGTGCAATCCTGGCGGCGATACGCCGAGAGATTTCTCCAGCATCTTCCCGTATGTTCTGTTCAACCCCGGTAACGAAGCGACGGTTTACCTAGACCTTCAAGGCGATGCGCCGGGAAGCGCCGCTTACAATCCGCAGACGATCACCTTGACGGCCGACGATCTTCGGTTCCCGGAAGTTGAGCGCGAGTATCAAGCCCTCGAGTTCACCTTCAATCGTCCGTTCGATGGCGTTTGGTCTCTGGCCGGCTCCTATACGCTCGGCCGTTCGTACGGAAACTATGAAGGCGCCATCAAGTCCGATGTCGGTCAAACGGACACGTCCATCACGCAAGACTTCGACCACTACACCAACACGATTGGCGCCGAGGGTTACCTGCCTAACCACCGTCGACATACCCTGAAGGTGTACGGCTCTTATCAAGTCAACGACTACGTTTCGCTGGGTGGCAACTTCACCGCGCAGTCGGGCCGTAAATTTGGCTGCCTTGGTTATGCTCCGGACAGCGCTGATATTCTCTCTCCCGATCCGTCGGGTACGCCATCGGCTTGGTTCTGCCCGATTGGGGCAGGCGGCTCCGTCATCCCAACTCCGAGAGGGTCACAGGGAGAAACGGATTGGACGTATAACTTCGATCTGAACGCGGCATTCACCTTGTTCCGTGAAGAAGGACGTGGCGAACTTGTCGGTACAGTCGATATCTTCAATCTGTTCGACAACGATGAGGTTACCCGCGTCGTGGAACAGGGCGTTTCACGCGTCGATAACACCAGCCCCGGAGCTACCTTCGGTCTGGCGCGCACGTATCAGTCGCCGCGTTCGCTGCGGTTCGGTCTGCGCTATCGCTTCTAAGCGTTCTTAAGACCACGAAACTGAGGCGGCGGGGCCACGCTCCGCCGCCTTTTTCGTTTGAGCGTCGCCGTAGAAAAACCATCGGGGCGGGCGAGCGTTAGTGATCGGCGCTCGTTCGCGTCGCATTGAAGGAAGACCATGCTGAAACTGCTCGCTCCCGCTCTCTCCGTTCTGACTGTTCTGGCCGTTGGGCCGGTTATGGCGCAATCGCAGGACGGTCCGATCGTCACGGGCAATCGCTCGACGGAAAGCGCCGATGCGCTGAAGACGCGCGAGGCGATCGCCTATGCGCGCCCGCTGCCGCGTGGGGCGCCCAGCGCCGATTACGCCCTGGTGGCCTGGTGCGATGCGCTGGTCAGCGGTCATGCCGATCTGGGCGACACGCTGCCGGCGCATGCGCCCGAGGATGTCGAACTGGTTCGCCTGGGACGGCTTGAGGCGCAGGATTTCCGCACGGCCCTGGCTGCCGCCGCGCCGCGTCAGTCCGCCGCCAGCAAGGCCGAGGCCGATCGCGCCGTCGCTGCGGTGAAGGCCCAATGGGCGACCCTGATCGAAAATCCGGACGCCGAGGCGCGCAGCCAGTCGTTCGGTCTGTTCTTCGGCCTGCCGGGGCGGTGCGAGCACGCTGCGCGCCGCATCCGCGAGAACATCACGACGCCGCCGGCGACGCTGGAAAGCGTCGGCATCAACTGAGCCGACGACGGCTCTGCCGGTCCGATCCAGAACGGCGGCCTGAGCCCGGGCTCAGGCCGCCGTTTCGCGTGGCGCCGCGTGGGGATCGTAGTTGAGGATGGGCGCCAGCCAGCGCTCGACCTCGGCGACCCTTATGGCTTTGCGGTGGGCGTAGTCCTCGATCTGATCGCGGTCGATCTTGCCGACGCCGAAATAATGGCTGCCCGGATGGCCGAAATAGAGGCCCGAAACCGAGGCTGGGGGCGTCATGGCGTAGCTTTCGGTCAGGGCCATGCCCGCGTTCTCGCCCGCGTTCAGCAGACGGAACAGGGTGGCCTTTTCGGTGTGGTCGGGTTGGGCCGGATAGCCGGGGGCAGGGCGGATGCCCTGATATTGTTCGGCGATCAGGTCATCGACGCTGGTGGCCTCGTCCGCCTTGTAGCCCCACAACTGGGTGCGGACTTCCTTGTGCAGGCGTTCGGCGAAGGCTTCGGCCAGGCGGTCGGCCAGGGCCGTGGCCAGAATGGACGAATAGTCGTCGCCCGCATCCTTGAACCGTTTGGCGATCTCCAGCTCGCCATGACCGGCGGTGACGGCGAAGGCGCCGATATAGTCGTCGCCGTCGTCTGCGATGAAGTCCGACAGGGCCAGGTTCGGCTTGCCGTTCGACTTCTTGATCTGCTGGCGCAGGGTGTGGAAGCGGGCGATTTCTTCTGATCGGGTTTCGTCGCTGAACACGGCGATGTCGTCGCCGACTGCACGGGCGGGCCAGAAGCCGACGACGCCCTTGGCCGTGAACCATTTCTCTTCCACGATCCGCTTCAGCATGGCCTGGGCGTCCTGGAACAGGTCGCGCGCGGCCTGGCCCACCGTCTCGTCCTCGAGGATCAGCGGATAGCGGCCGATCAGCTCCCAGCTGGCGAAGAAGGGCGTCCAGTCGATGTGGTCGGCCAGGTCCTGAAGATCCCAGGCGTCGAACGCCTTCACGCCGATGAAGGACGGGGCGCCGGGCATGGGCTGGGAGGGATCGGTTCGGAAACGGTTCTCGCGCGCCTGCTGCAGGGTGGCGCGGGCCTTCACCTCCTGGCCGCGCGCGTACTGCTCGCGGATGCGGATATATTCGTCACGGGTGGCGGCTTCGTTCCGGGCCTTTTCGGTCGGGGACAGGAGGCCGGACACCACGCCGACGGCGCGGCTGGCGTCGATGACATAGGTGGTCGAGCCCCGCCGATAGGCCGGCTCGATCTTGACCGCCGTATGGGTGCGGCTGGTCGTGGCGCCGCCGATCAGCAGGGGGATGTCGAAGCCGCGCCGCTCCATCTCCGCGGCGACGAAGACCATCTCGTCAAGTGACGGGGTGATCAGGCCGGACAGGCCGATGATGTCGACGTTGTGGGCCTTGGCCTCGTCCAGGATGCGGTCGGCCGGGACCATGACGCCCAGGTCGATGACCTCGTAGTTGTTACATTGCAGGACGACGCCGACGATGTTCTTGCCGATGTCGTGGACGTCTCCCTTGACCGTCGCCATCAGGATGCGGCCCGCCTGTTCGCGCGGCTTTCCGGCCTTTTCGGCCTCCATGAAGGGTTCCAGCCAGGCGACGGCCTGTTTCATCACGCGGGCGGATTTGACCACCTGCGGCAGGAACATCTTGCCCGAGCCGAACAGATCGCCGACCACGTTCATCCCGTCCATCAGCGGGCCTTCGATGACGTGCAGGGGGCGTTCGACCGACAGGCGGGCCTCTTCGGTGTCGGCCTCGATGAATTCCGTTATCCCGTTGACCAGGGCGTGGGTGATGCGCTCACCGACCGTGCCTTCACGCCATTTCAGATCGACCACCTTGGCCGCGCCCTTTTCGCCCTTGTAGGACGGGGCCATGTCCACCAGCCGCTCGGTGTTGGACACATTGGTCCGCTGGGGACGGTTCAGGATGACGTCCTCGACGGCTTCACGCAGCACGGGGTCGATGTCGTCATAGACGGGCAGGTCGCCCGCATTGACGATGCCCATGTCCATGCCCGCATTGATGGCGTGGTACAGGAAGACGCTGTGGATCGCCCGGCGCACCGGCTCGTTGCCGCGGAACGAAAACGAGACGTTCGACACCCCGCCCGAGATGCGGGCGTAGGGCAGGGTGGCCTTGATGACCCTGACTGCTTCGATGAAGTCGACGGCGTAATTGTCGTGCTCTTCGATCCCGGTCGCCACGGCGAAGATGTTGGGGTCGAAGATGATGTCCTCGGGCGGGAAGCCGACCTCGTTGACCAGGATGTCGTAGGCGCGGGTGCAGATTTCGATCTTGCGGGCGGCGGTGTCGGCCTGACCCACCTCGTCGAAGGCCATGACCACGACGGCGGCGCCGTAACGCAGGCATTTGATCGCGTGGTCGCGGAAAGCCTGCTCGCCCTCCTTCATCGAAATCGAGTTGACGATGGGCTTGCCCTGAACGCACTTCAGGCCCGCCTCGATCACCTCCCATTTGGAACTGTCGATCATCACCGGCACGCGGGCGATGTCGGGCTCGGCCGCGATCAGGTTCAGGAAGGTCCGCATGGCGACGACGCCGTCCAGCAGGCCCTCGTCCATGTTGACGTCGATGATCTGGGCGCCGGCCTCGACCTGCTGGCGGGCGACGTCCAGCGCGGCCGAATAGTCGCCCTCGACCACCAGTTTGCGGAATTTGGCCGAGCCGGTGACGTTGGTCCGTTCGCCGACGTTGATGAAGGTGGGTCTCACGCAAAAACTCCGTTCATCCCGGCGAAAGCCGGGACCCAGTGCTTTTGGGAGGCCCGGTGCTGGGGATCGGGGGCGGCGACGTCGGGGTGACGATCATCGCCCAAAGAACTGGGTCCCGGCTTTCGCCGGGATGAGCGGGAAGAGGAGTGTGTCACGCCACCATCTCGAACGGTTCGAGGCCGGATAGCCGCAAGGCCACCGGCCGATCCGGGATCGCGCGAGCCTTCAGCGGCGCGACCTCTTCGGCGACGTGCTTGATGTGGTCCGGCGTCGTGCCGCAGCAGCCGCCGACGATGTTGACCAGGCCGGAGGCGGCCCATTCCTCGATGAAGTGGGCGGTCTCGTGCGGCTCCTCGTCGTACTGGCCCATGGCGTTGGGCAGGCCGGCGTTGGGGTAGGCCGCGACCAGGGTGTCGGCGACGCGGCTCAGTTCGGCGATGAAGGGGCGCATCAGGTCGGCGCCCAGGGCGCAGTTGAAGCCGACGGCGAAGGGTTTGGCGTGGCGCACGCTGTTCCAGAAGGCCTCGGCCGTCTGACCCGACAGGGTGCGGCCCGAACGGTCGGTGATGGTGCCGGAAATCCAGATGGGCAGCGGTTCCAGACCCTCGTCCTCCAGATCCTTGATGGCCTTGATGCAGGCCTTGCAGTTCAGCGTGTCGGTGATGGTCTCGATCAGATACAGGTCCACGCCGCCCTGGTTCAGCGCCTTCACCTGATGACGATAGGCCTCATAGACCTGGTCGAAGGTCACGCTGCGGGCGCCGGGATCGTTCACGTCCGACGACATCGACAGCATCTTGTTCAGCGGGCCGATGGAGCCGGCGGCGAAGCGGGGCTTGTGCGGCTCCTTCTCGGTCCAGCGGTCGGCGGCGGCGCGGGCCAGTTTGGCGCCCTCCAGATTGATGTCCCAAACCGCCTGGGCGTCCAGAGCGTAGTCCTCTTGGGCGATGGTGGTGCCCGAGAAGGTGTTGGTCTCGCTGATGTCGGCGCCGGCGGCGAAGTACTGGTCGTGCAGGTCGGCGATGACGTCGGGGCGGGTGATGCAGAGGATGTCGTTGTTCCCCTTCATCTGGTGTTTCTCGTCATAACCGTTGGCTGCGACGAAACGGTCGGCGCGGAAGTCTGCCTCGTCCAAGCCGCGCCGCTGGATCATCACGCCCCAGGATCCGTCGAGGACCAGGATGCGCTCCTTGGCGGCCTGATGCAGGGCGGCGATGCGTTGAGTGCGGGTCATGCCTGAGCTCCTGAAAAGAACCCCTCCGTCACGGCGCGAGAGCGCCGCGCCACCTCCCCATCGCTGCGCGACAGGGAGGAGACATTCGGCGCCGCACGTCTCCTCCCCATCAGGGATGGGGAGGGGGAGCAGGAAGTGGTAGCGGGGCTCTTCACGACGCCAAAGCCGTTTCACGTACGCCCAGGACCCTACAGATCGCATAGACCAGATCGGCGCGGTTCAGGGTGTAGAAGTGGAAGTCCGAGAAGCCCTCTTCCTGCAGGCGGGCGCAGGTTTCGGCGGCGACCGAAGCGGCCAGCAGTTTGCGCGTCTCCGGGTCGTCGTCCAGCCCGTCGAAATGTCCGGCCAGCCAGTCCGGCACCGAGGCGCCGCACGATCCGCACATCCGCTTCAGCCCGTTGAAGTTGGACACCGGCATGACGCCGGGGATCAGGGGAATGGTGACGCCCGCCGCCCGCACCCGGTCGCGGAAGCGCAGGAAGGCGTCGATGTCGAAGAAGAACTGGCTGACCGCCCGGGTCGCACCGGCGTCCACCTTGGCCTTCAGCACCTCGATGTCGTGGTCGATGGAGGGGCTTTCGGGGTGGCGCTCGGGATAGGCGCCGACCGTGACGTCGAAGCCGCCGATGCGGCTGATGGCGGCGGTCAGTTCCGTGGCGTTGGCGTAGCCGTCTGGACGGGGTTGATAGGCGCCGCCGATGCCGGATGCGCCGGGCGGATCGCCGCGCAGGGCGACGATGTGATCGACGCCGATGGTCTTATAGCTCTCGATGACATCGTCCACCTCTTCGCGGCTGGCTTCGACGCAGGTCAGGTGGGCGGCGGGGCGAAGGCGGGTTTCGGTGATGATGCGCTGGACCGTGCGGTGGGTCCGTTCGCGGGTCGATCCGCCCGCCCCGTAGGTGACGGAGACGAAGGCGGGGTTCAGCGGCTCCAGACGACGGATGGCCTTCCACAGATTGGCCTCGGCCTCGTCGGACTTTGGCGGGAAGAACTCGAACGAGACGCGCACGGAATCGCGGTTCGATCCCGCCCGGGCGACCGGGCCGAGCGGTGAAAGCAGCAGGGCGCGGGCTTCAGCAAGCGATGCCATCAGGCGGTCTTTCTGTCCTGGAGGCGGCGCTCGCCGGTCCAGATGGTCACGGTCAGGCCCTCGGCGTCGTGCGGCAGGGCGATGGGGGCGGTGGGCGTCAGGCCGCCGTCCAGCAGCCAGCCGGTGATCTCGCTGTCGGCGAAACCCAGGCGGCGATGCTGGTGCGCCTCGCGCATATGTTCGAAGTCGTGCGGCGCGAAATCGATGATGACCAGACGGCCGTTGGGGCTGACCAGACGGGCCGCCTCGGCGACGGCGGCGGCCGGGTCCGACAGATAGTGCAGCACCTGATGAACGATCACCAGATCGGCGCTGGCGGCGGGAAGGCGGGTGGCGAAGATGTCGCCGTGGCGCAGTTCGACCTGCTCCACGCCCGCCCTGGTGACATTGGTGCGGGCGATGTTGAGCATGTTCTGGCTGAGATCCAGCCCGACCGACATCTTGGCCTTCTTGCCGAACAGGGTCAGCATCCGGCCCGAGCCGGTGCCCAGATCGACGACGCGCTCGAACGGGCCGGGGCCGACAGCCCGCTCCAAAGCGGCCTCGACGGCGCTTTCGCTGACATACAGGCTGCGCAGGCGGTCCCACTGAGGCGCGACCTGCTCGAAATAGCTGACGGCGGCTTCCTCACGGTCCTTGCGGACTTCATCGAGGCGACGGTGATCGGCCTCGCCCGCGTCCTCGGCCAGGATGTCAAGCACGGTGTCGATCAGCCGGCGGGCCTGGGCGTCGTGCGACAGGCGGTAATAGACCCGGGCGCCGTCGGGAAAGCGTTCGATCAGGCCGGCGTCGGTCATCAGCTTCAGATGGCGCGACACGCGCGGCTGGCTCTGGTCCAGAATCCGCGACATCTCCATGACCGACAGTTCTTCCCCGGCCAGAAGGGACAGGATGCGCAGGCGGGTCGGTTCGCCAGCGGCGCGCAGGGCTTCGACGGTCTGATCGGCGGACAGGCTCATTCAGTCATATAAAGATATCCTTATATGATTTGGCAAGCAAAATCCGGCTAAGCGACGGGCGTCCTAAGTGGTTGACCGGCGAAATGCGCCTGCAGATTCTCGATCAGAAGCACCAGCATGCCCTGAACCCCGGCCGTGGTGGCGCCGCCGGTATGAGGGGTCAGCAGCGCGTTCGGCACGTCGGCCCATCGGGCGGGATCGGTCGGTTCTGTGACGAAGACGTCCAGCGCAGCCTGTCCCAGGGCGCCGGACTTCAGGGCGGCGATCAGGGCGTCCTCGTCCACCACCTGTCCGCGCGAAACATTGACCAGGAGGCCGTCGGGGCCCAGCGCGTCCAGGATTTCGCGTGAGATCAGGCCGATATTCGTCTCATCCGCCTTGCAGGCGACGACCAGGATGTCGCTGGCCTTGGCCAGGGCCAGCAGGGCTTCGGCGCGGGGCCATTCGGCGTCGTGCGGGCGCGGCCCCCACCAGCTGACGGCCATGCGGAAGGCCTCGGCGCGTCTGGCGACGGCCTTGCCGATATGGCCCAGACCGACGATGCCCAGTTTCTGACCGCCGAGGGAGGCGGTGATGGTGCGGGTCTCGATCGTCCATTCGCCGCTGCGGACCTGACGGTCGCCGGATGCGATCTGACGCCGCGCGGCCAGGATCAGGCCCAGCGCATGATCGGCGACGTCTTCGTGGTTGACGCCGGGGGCGTGGGTGACCGGCAGGCCGCGCGCCCGACACCATTCGATGTCGATGCCGTCATAGCCCGAGGTGAAACAGGCGATCAGGCCGAGATTGGGAAGCTGTTCGATTAAGGTCTTGTCGAGCGGATACTCCCCGGCGACGACCATGGCGCGGATGTCGTGCGCGGCCTCTACCGGCGGGCCTTCCCAGAAACGGTACACATCGTAGGCGCTTTCGAGAAATCCAGAGAGCGGAGCCAGATGCCGCTGCATTATGAGAACGGCGGGGCGTTGGGTCATGCACGGACCTCCACGAGGCGAACCTCTTCGGAAAGGCGCTGTTCGATCTCGGGCCATCTGGGCTCCAGCCAGTCGAGTAGCGCGCGTCCGGTCGCATTCCCCAGACGGACCCATACGACTTGCGGACCCGAACGACGATCCGTGGCCCAGATGGCGAAGTCGCGATACTTTGTGATGATGATGCCGCCCTGATCCTGCGCCATGGCCCAGATCGTCTGGTCCGGCGCATCGACGGTCAGCAGGTCGTGCACGTGGGCGGCCTCATGACCCCGCGCCCTCAACCAGTCGGCAAGGGCGAGGGGCAGTTGGGCGTCCACGATGAAATTCACGCGGCGATCACGCCGGTGTCGCCGATGCTTGCGGCGGCGAAGGCGAGGCTGGCTCTGATGTCGTCGGGCTCAAGGTAGGGGAAGTCGGTCAGGATTTCCTCGGCGCTGGCGCCGCCCGCCAGCATGTCCAGCACATCCTGCACGCGGATGCGCATGCCACGAATGCACGGACGGCCCCCGCATTGGTCTGCGTCGATAGTGATGCGGGACAGAAGATCGCTCATGTCCCGCATCCTATCACACTTCGATCAGCGCCCGAACTTCTGGTGCTGGATGCGCTTGGGGATGATGCTGTCGGCGCCCAGGCGGCGCATCTTGTCCTGTTCGTAGGCTTCGAAGTTGCCTTCGAACCATTCCACGTGGCCGTCGCCCTCGAAGGCGAGGATGTGGGTGGCCAGACGGTCGAGGAACCAGCGGTCGTGGGAGATGACCACGGCGCAGCCCGCGAACTCTTCCAGAGCCTCTTCCAGGTTCTGAAGCGTTTCGATGTCCAGGTCGTTGGTCGGTTCGTCGAGCAGGATCAGGTTGCCGCCCGAGGCCAGGGTCTTGGCCAGGTGGACGCGGTTGCGCTCACCGCCGGACAGTTGGCCGACCTTCTTCTGCTGGTCGCCGCCCTTGAAGTTGAAGCTGCCGACATAGGCGCGGGTGTTGATCTCGCGCTTGCCGACCATCATCACGTCGGTGCCGCCGCTGATCGCCTGCCAGATGGTTTCGTCCGGCTTCAGGTCGTCGCGCGACTGGTCGACATAGGCCAGCTTGACCGTCTCGCCGACCTTGATCGTGCCGCCGTCGGGCGTTTCCTGGCCGGTGATCAGCTTGAACATGGTCGACTTGCCGGCGCCGTTGGGGCCGATGACGCCGACGATGCCGTTGGGGGGCAGTTTGAAGGTCAGGTTGTCGAACAGAACCTTGTCGCCATAGGTCTTTTGCAGACCTTCGACTTCCAGGACGACATTGCCCAGGCGCGGGCCGGGCGGGATCTGGATGTGGGCGTGGGTCTGGGCGCCGCGCATCGATTCCTGTTCCTCGACCATCCGCTCATAGGCGGCCAGACGGGCCTTGGACTTGGCCTGACGGGCCTTGGCGCCCGAGCGGACCCATTCCAGTTCGCGGGTGAGGGCGCGCTGGCGGGCTTCGGACTCCGACTGCTCCTGCACGACGCGCTTGGTCTTGGCTTCCAGCCACGAGGAATAGTTGCCCTCGTGCGGGTGGCCCTTGCCGCGGTCCAGTTCCAGCGTCCACTTGGTGACCTGATCCAGGAAGTAGCGGTCGTGGGTCACCAGGATGACGCAGCCGGGGAAGTTCTCCAGGTGATGCTGCAGCCAGGCGACGGATTCGGCGTCCAGGTGGTTGGTCGGTTCGTCCATCAGCAGCATGTCGGGCTTGGACAGCAGCAGGCGGGCCAGGGCCACGCGGCGCTTTTCACCGCCGGACAGGTTGGTGACTTCCCAGTCGTCGGGCGGGCAGCGCAGGGCGCCCATGGCCTGGTCGATGCGGCTGTCGATGTCCCAGACGTCGCCGGCGTCGATCTTCTCCTGAAGGGAGGTCATCTCCTCCATCAGTTCGTCGGTGTAGTTTTCGCCCAGTTCGGCGGCGACCTCGTTGAAGCGGTTGACCCACTGCTTCTCCTCGCACCAGGCCTCGACGTTCTGGCGGACGTTCAGGGCGGGATCGAGCTGGGGCTCCTGCTCCAGATAGCCGCGCTTGACGCCATCGGCGGCGCGGGCCTCGCCCGAGAACTCGTTGTCCAGGCCGGCCATGATCTTCAGCAGGGTGGACTTACCCGAGCCGTTGACGCCGACGACGCCGATCTTGGCGTCGTTATAGAAGCTGAGCCAGATGTTCTCGAAGATCTTGCGGCCGCCGGGGAAGGTCTTGGTCAGACCCTGCATCTGGAAAATATATTGCTGCGCCATGAGGTGCGGTGTCGCCCTTCGGGTTCGTCGGATGGGAGGATGGCGCGGATGTAGCGATCCTGAGGCCTGAGAGCAAATGAGGCGAGGGGCGGGCAGGCGGGCGACGGCGTCCAATAGGCGCTGTGCGAAGCGGAACGGCGCGGGTAATGAGCCTGACCGAACAACCGAGACCTGCCGATGAACGCCATTTCAGACAGACGCTTGAAGGCGGCCATCGGCTTCATCTTCGTGACGGCGGTGCTCGACATCGTCGCCATGGGCATCATCATCCCCGTCCTGCCGCAGCTGATCGAGGATTTCGTCGGCTCCAACGCCCAGGCGGGCGTGATCAACGGCGTCTTCGTGGCGCTGTGGGCGGGGATGCAGTTCGTCGCCTCGCCCATCATCGGGTCGCTGTCGGACCAGTACGGGCGGCGGCCGGTGATCCTGCTCAGCTGCGCGGGGCTGGCCATCGACTATGTGCTGATGGCGGTGGCGCCGAACCTGTGGTGGCTGGCGGTCGGGCGGATCGTGGCGGGCGTCACCTCGTCCAGCTTCACCACCATCTACGCCTATATGGCCGACGTCACCCCGGTCGAGGGACGCGCCAAGGCTTACGGTTTGATCGGCGCGGCCTTTTCCGGGGGCGTCGTGCTGGGTCCCGTGATCGGCGGGTTCCTGGGCGAGATCAGCCCGCGCGCGCCCTTCTGGGCCGCCGCCCTGATGTCGGGGATCGCCTTCCTTTACGGCCTGATCATCCTGCCTGAGAGCCTGGCGGTCGAGAAGCGGATGAAGTTCAGCTGGCGGCGCGCCAACCCCGTGGGGGCGATGGTGCTGCTGGGGCGTCACCCCGAACTGACGGGGCTGGCCGGGGTGACCTTCCTGCTGCATTTCGCCCACCACGTCTTTTCGGCGGTCTTCGTCCTCTACGCCCAGTACCGCTATGGCTGGGGACCGCGCGAGGTCGGCCTGCTGCTGGCCATGGTCGGGGCGCTGGACATGGGGATGCAGGGGCTGGTCGTCGGGCCGGTGACGAAGGCGCTGGGCGACCGCAAGACCATGCTGCTGGGCCTGGTCGGGGGCACGGTCGGCATCGCCCTGATGGGCTGGGCGCCGACGGGATGGATGTTCGTCGCCGCCATGCTGCCGAACGCGCTTTGGGGGCTGGCCATGCCGACGCTGCAGTCGCTGATGACGCGACAGGTGTCCGAGAGCGAACAGGGGCAACTTCAGGGCGCGACCATGAGCGTGGCCTCCATCGCCGGGGTCGCCTCGCCGCTGTTTTTCGGCTGGATCTATTCGCTGTCGGTCGGCGGCGGGTTCGCGCCCCTGACGACCTGGCTGGACCGCCACGGCCTGGGCGTCGTCGACGCCGTAGTCCATGCCCCGGGGCTGAGCTTCTACATCTCCGCCCTAGTCCTGGCGCTGGCCGGCGTGATCGCCTGGATCACCGCGCGCCGCGCTGAGCAGGCCGAGAGGGTTTCCGCCAGGGATGCGAACCCGCGCTGACGCGGCAGCGCCGAACGCGCCTTTCCGTCACGGCGTGACAGAAAGGCGACGACGGATCAGTCCTCGGTCTTGGGCTTTGCAGCCTTCTTGGCCGGGGCCTTTTTGGACGCCGGTTTTTTGGCGGCGGCCTTTTTCGGCGCGGCGGCCTTCTTGGCGGGCGTCTTCTTCTTGGGTGCGGCGCCAGCCTTGGCGGCGAGCAGGGGCAGGGCGTCTTCCAGGGTCAGGTCTTCGGGCGCGGTTCCCTTGGGCAGGGTGGCGTTGATCTTGCCCGACTTGACGTAGGGACCGAAGCGACCGGCCATGACGTGGATCGGCTCGCCCGTTTCCGGGTGGGCGCCCAGGTCCTTCAGCGGGGCCGCCGCCGCGCCGCGACCGGGACGACCGGCGCGCTTTTCGGCCAGAAGGGCGACGGCGCGGTTCAGGCCGACCTCGAACACCTCGTCGATGTCCGAGACGTTCGCATAGGTGCCTGCGTGCAGGACGAAGGGACCGTAACGGCCCAGGCCCGCCGTGATCATCTTGCCGTCTTCCGGGTGGACCCCGACCTCGCGCGGCAGCGCCAGAAGGCGCAACGCCTTGTCCAGATCAAGCGACGCAGGAGACCAGCCCTTGGGCAGGGAAGAGCGTTTCGGTTTCTCCCCGTCCGGCGGCGTGATTTCGACATAGGGTCCGAAGCGGCCGATCTTCAACTGCACCGGCTGGCCGGTCGCCGGGTCGAGGCCCAGTTCGCGGTCGCCGCTTTCCGCCGATCCGTCCTCGGCCGAGGGGCTGGCGACGGGGCGGGTGTATTTGCAGTCGGGATAGCGCGAGCAGCCGATGAAGGCGCCGAACCGACTGGTCTTCAGGCTGAGCTGGCCCTGGTGGCACAGGGGGCATTCGCGCGGATCGGAGCCGTCGCCCTTGTCCGGGAAGATGTGGGCGCCCAGGCTTTCGTTCAGGGCGTCGAGGATGGCGGTGGTGCGCAGTTCCCCGGCGGCTTGCGTCGCGGCGTGGAAGTCCTGCCAGAACTGGCGCAGCAGCACCTTCCAGTTCAGGTCGCCGGCGGAAACCTCGTCCAACTGGGTCTCCAGCGCGGCGGTGAAGTCGTATTCGACCCATTTCCTGAAGAACTGTTCCAGGAAGGCCGTGACCAGCCGTCCCTTGTCCTCGGGATAGAAGCGGTTCTTGTCAACGCGGACATATTCGCGGTCGCGCAGGGTCGACAGGGTCGAGGCGTAGGTCGACGGACGGCCGATGCCCAGTTCTTCCAGCTTCTTGACCAGGGTGGCTTCCGAATAGCGCGGGGGCGGCTCGGTGAAATGCTGGTCGGCGCGGATGGCGTCGACCTTGGCCTTGGCGCCTTCCTTCAGGGCGGGCAGGCGGCTGGTGTCGTCCTCGCCCTCGTCGCCCTCCGCGCCCTTCTGCTTCTCGTCGCGGCCTTCCTCATAGACGGCTAGGAAGCCGTCGAAGGTGACCACCTGGCCGGTGGCGCGCAGGCCGGTCTGGCCGTCCGGCGTCTCGATCTCGACCGTGGTCCGGTCCAGACGCGCGGCCTCCATCTGGGAGGCGACCATCCGCTTCCAGATCAGTTCGTAAAGACGCTGGAGATCCGAATCGAGGCGGACGGAATCGGGGTGGCGGGCGATATTGGTCGGGCGGATCGCTTCGTGCGCTTCCTGGGCGTTCTTGGCCTTGACCTTGTAGAAGCGCGGCTCGGACGGGACATAGGCGGGACCGTATTCCTTGCCGATCACCTCTCGCGCCTGGGCCAGACCTTCCGGGCTGACCGAGACGCCGTCGGTCCGCATATAGGTGATCAGGCCGCCGGTCTCGTCGACGCCTTCATACAGTTTCTGCGCCGCCTGCATGGTGCGCTGGGCGGTGAAGCCCAGCTTGCGCGACGCTTCCTGCTGCAGGGTCGAGGTGGTAAAGGGCGGCGACGGATTGCGGCGAACCGGCTTCTTCTCGACCGAGTTGATGGTGAAGTCGCCGGCCTGGATCGCGGCGCGGGCGGCGCTGGCGGTCGCCTCGTCCTTGATGTCCAGACGCTGGACCCGCTTGCCGCCGTGTTTGACCAGACGGGCGGTGAATGGCGGGCTGTCGGCGTTCAGGTCGGCCTCGATCGACCAGTATTCCTGAGGCTTGAACTTCTCGATCTCCATTTCGCGATCGACGACGATGCGAAGGGCGACGGATTGAACGCGCCCGGCCGAACGGGCGCCCGGCAGCTTGCGCCACAGCACCGGCGACAGGGTGAAGCCCACCAGATAGTCCAGCGCGCGGCGGGCCAGATAGGCCTCGACCAACTCCATATCCAACTGACGCGGATTGGCCATGGCTTCAAGCACGGCGGACTTGGTGATGGCGTTGAAGGTGACGCGTTCGACGTGCGTGTCCTTCAGCGCCTTCTTCTTGTTCAGCACTTCCAGAACGTGCCAGCTGATCGCTTCCCCTTCGCGGTCGGGGTCGGTCGCCAGGATGACGCGGTCGGCGCGCTTGGCGGCCTCGGCGATTTCGGACAGGCGTTTGGCGCCCTTGGCGTCGGCCTCCCAATGCATGGAGAAGTCGTCGTCGGGCAGGACCGAGCCATCCTTGGACGGCAGGTCGCGCACATGACCGTAAGAGGCCAGGACCTCATAGTCCGAGCCCAGGTATTTGTTGATGGTCTTGGCCTTTGCGGGGCTCTCGACGATGACGAGGTTCATATCGGTCCGGTCTCGGGAAGGGGCGCGAACGTGGTTGGAGCGGAGCCGTGTGTCAATCGCACCCGTCGCCTTACAGCCGTAGGTAGTTGTATTTTACACCAGCGCGGTTAGATTGCAGCTATCACAACGGAGGCGATCATGGCCAGCGCGAGGGATCCGGCGAGCCCGCCCGACGATCAGAACGACATCGAGGCGGGGGTTTTTCCGACCCGCGAATACATCGGGGCCATGGCGCTGGAAATGGCGCGGATGGCGCGAGAGGAAGGCGACGGCCGCCTGGCGGGGTTGCTGGAGGATGCAGCCGGCGCGGCGGCGCTGCCCGCCCGGATAGACAGACTCTAGCTCGACGCCAAGCCGCCCGGGAGCAGTTCGGCGCGGCCGATCAGGCTGAGTTCCAGAAGGGCGGCGGCGACCTGGGCGGCCGGGGCGTTCAGGGCGCGCGCGATCTCGTCGCGCGGCGTGGGCGTCGGTGAAAGCAGGCCGGCTACTCGCTCCAGGAACGCCTGGTCCAGTTCATCGTCGTAACGCAAGGGCTGAGACGGCGGTTCGCGCAGTGTGCGCAGGGTGTCGAACGCCCGCTCGATGTACTCGAGTCCTTCGCACAGGATGGCGCCCTGGCGCAGCAGTTCGTTCGGCCCGCGCGCGCGGGGGTCCAGCGGCGAGCCGGGCACGGCGAAGACATCTCTGCCCTGTTCGGCGGCCAGGCGCGCGGTGATCAGGGAGCCGGAGCGAATCTCGGCCTCGACCACCACCACGCCCCTGGACAGGCCCGAGATGATGCGGTTCCGGCGTGGGAAGTCGCGCGCCTGGGCGCGGGCGCCGACGGGGCTTTCGGACACGATGCAGCCGCGTTCCATCAAGCGGCCGTAGAGGTCGGCGTGTTCGGGCGGATAGATGTCGTTCACCCCGCCCCCCAGGACCGCGACGGTCCCTGTCGGCATGGCCCCCTCGTGGGCGGCGGCGTCGATGCCGCGGGCCATGCCGGACACGACGACATGCCCCGCCTGACCCAGCTGCTGGGCCAGACCGCGCGCGATCCGCTGGCCGCCCGCCGAGGCTATACGGGCGCCGACGATGGCGACGCAGGGACGGTTCAGCAGTCCGGCGTCGCCGCGCGTCCACAGGATCGGCGGCGGCGGATCGAGCGCGGCCAGCATTTCGGGATAGTCGGCGTCGCCCAGCACCATGAGCCGCGCGCCGAGAGCCTCGCCCGCCGCCAGTTCGCGCTCGACGGCCTCGATCGGCGGGGGCGTCGAGGCGGCGCCGGACTTGCGGACCAGGCCGGGCAGGGCGTCCAGGGCGGCGATGGCCGAGCCGTAGCGCCCCACAAGCTGGGTGAAGGCGACAGGGCCGATGCGGTCGGTGCGGGCCAGCCGCAACCGGGCGAATCGTTCGGCCGGGGTCAGGCTCACGCCTTCTTGGCCCCGATGCGCGGCTCTTCGCCCTTCAGCAACCGGGCGATGTTCTGGTGGTGACGCACCCAGATCAGAACGGCGGCGAAAATGGTGAGAAACAATACGGGCGTTCCGACCGGCAGCCCCACCGCCGCCAGGGGCAGAAGCGCCAGCACCGGCGCCGTCGCCGAAGAAATCAGGGCGGCCAGCGACGAATAGCGGAACAGGAAGGCCGACAGCAGCCAGACGGCCCCGGCCATCAGGCCCAGCGGCCAGGCGGCGGCCAGCAACAGGCCGTAAAAGGTCGCGACGCCCTTGCCGCCCTTGAAGCCCAGCCAGACAGGGAACAGATGGCCCAGGAAGGCCGCGCCGCCGGCGATTGCGCCGGCCAGTTCGCTGTCGAACAGATGCCGCGCGATCAGAAGGGCGGCGGCGCCCTTGCCGGCGTCCAGCAGCAGGGTGGCCAGGGCCAGGTCCTTGCGGCCGGTGCGCAGCACGTTCGTCGCGCCGATGTTGCCGGAACCGATGTTGCGAACGTCTCCGGCGCCCGCCGCGCGGGTGATGACCACGCCGAACGGAATGGAGCCGAGCAGATAGCCGCCCAGGGCGACCAGCGCCAAGGTTACCACCGCCGGGCTCGCCAGATCGTGCACTTTGATTCGCTCCCCGCGTGTCGTTGCGGCAAAATGCGTCGGCGGAGGCTGCGGAGCAAGGGCGATCCGACCTCTTGACCCGGCGATCAGTGCAGCGTCTGGTCCGCCCGTCCTGCCGGAGAGTTCGATGCGCCACATCCCGACCGCCGCCGCCGTCGCCTTGTTGATGTCCACGGCCGCCTGCGTCGGGGCGCCGGCGCCCGCCGCGCCGAC
>NZ_DALZQC010000021.1:11768-36965 GCF_032017145.1 Brevundimonas sp. | reverse complement strand
GGCGGCGACCTGCGCCGAGGCGGAGGGCGCGGACCAGCGGCTGGCCGCGCCTGCGATCGAGCGGGTCCGTGATGCGCTGGAGGCGGCGTTGGCCGATGTGGCGGCCTATCGGCACGAACTGATGCTGGGCGGCCTGAAGGGCTGAGGCCGCAGGGCGGAAGTTGGACTCGAAAAAAACAGTCTAACTGTCCAAGTGAGTCCAACTTCGGCCACTGCCCGAAATTGCACTGCACTCCGAAAATGCGTGCAAAATGCAAGCAGGTGCAATTTCGGCAGGCGAGGCGCGCCGCGATGTCAAAGACCGGACGTCCATTATACGGCGCCTGGCCAGGGTGTTGGGTCGATTGACGCTGCTGTCGCGTAAGAGTCTGAAATCAAACGACGACGAATCTGAGAATGCGATGGCTCAGGGGGGGCGACGCTGTGGCGCTAAGCTGCATTCTCCGCGGCATGGCGAACGTCCAGAATGAAGACGCGCGTTCCGACGATCCTGTACCGGACCAGATAGGGCGGGATGTGCGTCAGTTGACGACGGTCGCCGGGGATGGGCGCGCCTCGTTCAGGATGTTCAGCCAGGCTCGCGCCGGCTGACATGAGACGTAGAGCCATGCGCTGACTGGCCAACGGACTGAACTGAGCGATATAGGTTCGGATAGCTTCGACGTTCCGAATGGCTTTCACCGTCCAGACGACCTCAGCCATCGATGTTCCATTTGGTCGGAGGCGGACCTTCTTCGGCCGTTCCCCAGGTCTTCAGCCATTCGGCCACGTCCGCGTGCGGGACGAGCCGACCGGCCGCGATGTCGGCCTCAGCCTCCGCAAGCGAACGCGCATCCGCTTCTTCGTCGTGGTCGTTGAAGATGGAAGGTTCCAGTCGAGCCATGACCGAAACCTACCATTATGCCGATCTAGCTGCGAGTCCGGTCGTAGGTGGCGAACTCGTGGGCGATGCAGCGGTCGATGAGCAGGCGCCAGACGGGTTCGGCGATGTCGGGCGACAGATCGTGTGCTTTCGCCGAAACGAGGACCTTGGCCACCACGTCGTCGATGCGGGCCTGGTCGAAGACGGCGTCGCGGTCGGGCTTGATGCGGGCGGCGGCGTCCATGTAGCGCTGGCGTTCGGCCAGCAGGGCGACCAGGGCGCGGTCCAGGGCGTCGACGCCCTGGCGGACCTCGGCCATCGACTGGCATTCTGCGGGATCGACGCGCGGATCGACGGCGACAAGGGCGGGCTTTGACATGGCCCCGGCTTTCGCCGGGATGAGCGGATTATTCAAGCCTCAACCGACGAAGGCGCGTTCCAGAACGTAATCGGCGGGTTCGGCGTTGGAGCCTTCCTTCAGGCCGTAGGTCTCCAGCAGTTCGCCGGCTTCCTTGATCATGGCCATGGAGCCGCACAGCATGGCGCGGTCGCGGGCGGGGTCGAATCCCTCGGGCAGGCCCAGGTCGCGGAAGAAGTCGCCGGACTTGATGCGGTCGGTGATCCGGCCCGGCGTCTCGAAGGCTTCGCGGGTCACGGTGGGGTAATAGGTCAGTTGGGCCTTGGCCTCGTCGCCGATCAGGGGGTCGTCGTGGATCTCGCGGGTGAAGAAGTCGCGGTAGGCCAGGTCGGCGACGCCGCGGACCGTGTGGATCACATAGACATGGCCGAAGCGGGCGTAGGTGTCGGGATCGCGCGCGACGCTGAGCCAGGGGGCAAGGCCGGTGCCGGTGCCGATCAGGAACAGGCGTTCGCCGCCGGTCAGGGCGTCCAGAACCAGGGTGCCGGTCGGCTTCTTGCCCATCAGCACCGTGTCGCCGGGCTGAATCCTCTGCAGGCGCGAGGTCAGGGGGCCGTCGGCGACCTTGATGGAGAAGAACTCCAACTCCTCGGCCCAGCAGGGGCTGGCGATGGAATAGGCGCGCAGGACCGGTTTTGCGCCGTCTTCGCCCGGCAGGCCGATCATCACGAACTCGCCCGAGCGGAAGCGGAAATCCTCGGGCCGTTTGACGCCGAAGCTGAACAGGCTGTCGGTCCAATGGCGGACCCACAGAACCTCAAGTTCGTTGAACGGGCTGGCCTTGCCAGGAACCTTGGCGGGGGCGGGGGATACGGCGGCGTCTGTCATCGTGCGGTCTCTGTAAGCTGAGAGCCGGTCGCAGGGAAGGGAAAGCCTTTCGCCCGGCGACGACATTTCCTCGTGACGGCTTGCAGAAGCGCGGTTAGCGTCCCCGGCCATGCGCACCGTCCTTCTCGCCTCGACCATCCTCCTGTCCGCCACATCGGCGCTCGCACAGGAGACGCCCTCCAACATCCTGACGCCAGAGCGGGTGTTCTCCAGCCCCAATCTGAACGGGCCGGTGGCCAAGGGGGTCAGCCTGTCACCGGACGGGCAACTGGTCGCTTTCCTGCGCTCGAGGCCGGATAATGTGGATGTGCAGGATCTGTGGGCCGCGCCGACCGGGGCGGGCGAACCCTACAAGCTGATCGACGCACGGGCCCTGGTTCCCGATGCGGGCGAACTGTCGGAGGCCGAGAAGGCGCGGCGCGAGCGCATGCGGATCAGCGCGCGCGGCGTGGTGGAATATTCGTGGGACCAGCAGGGGCGCTATATCCTGGCGCCGCTGGAAGGCGACATCTTCCTGGCCAATCGGGCCGACGGCAAGGTGCGCCGCTTGACCGAGACGCCCGCCGACGAGATCGACGCCAAGGTCTCGCCCAAGGGCAGCTATGTCTCCTATGTCCGCGACCAGAACCTGATCGTCTATGACCTGGCCAGCGGCAAGGAGACGCCGATCACCGACGACGGCGCCGGCCTGATCACCTGGGCCACGGCCGAGTTCATCGCCCAGGAGGAGATGGACCGCGATACGGGCTATTGGTGGAGCCCGGACGAACGCTACATCGCCATGACCCGCGTGGATGAAAGCCCGGTGGACGTGGTGCCGCGCTTCGAGATCACCGGGGGCGGCGCGACCATGGTCGAGCAGCGCTATCCCCGCGCGGGCCGGCCCAATGCGGTGGTCGAACTGTATGTCCGCGACCTGCAGAGCGGGGCGCGGGTCAAGGTGGACCTGGGCGCCAACACCGACATCTATCTGGCGCGGGTCAACTGGTCCGGCGACGGCAGGACCCTGTATGTCCAGCGCCAGTCACGCGACCAGAAGACGCTGGACCTGCTGAGCGTCGATCCGACCACCGGCGCCTCGCGCGTGATCCTGAGCCAGAAGGCGTCGGCCTGGGTCGATCTGAACGACGATTTCCGGGTGCTGTCGGACGGCCGGTTCATCTGGTCGAACGAGGATTCGGGCTGGCGGCACCTGTATCTGTACGACCGCAACGGGCGACGCCTGCGGGCCATCACGCGCGGCGACTATCCGGTCAAACATCTGGACGGGGTCAACGAGCAGACGGGCGAGGTCTATTTCACCGCCTCGATGCGCGACGGCAAGGAACTGCCGATCGAGCAACAGATGTTCCGCGCCAATCTGAACCGCACGGTCGATCCGGTCGCGGTGACGCCGGGCGGCGGCTGGTGGACCGTGTCGGTCAACGGTCCGGCGACGGCCTATGTCGGCAACTATTCCGATCCGGCGACCCCCACGCAGTCGGCGCTGTACCGGATAGACGGGACGCGGGTGCGCTGGATCGAGGAGAACAGGCTGGACGCCAGCCATCCGTTCGCCCCCTATGTCTCGCGCCTGCGCGCGCCGGAGTTCGGGACGATGCAGAGCCACGGCCAGACCCTGGTCTGGCGCATGACCACGCCGCCCGACTTCGACCCGTCCAAGAAATATCCGGTGGTGATGCAGGTCTATGGCGGCCCCGGCACCGGCGCGGGCGTGCAGAAGAGCTGGCAGCCGCTGACCAACCAATTGCTGACCGAGGCCGGCTATATCGTCTTCCGCGTCGACAATCGCGGCGAGGGGGATCGGTCGCAGGCGTTCGAGACCAGCATCTATCGCCGCCTGGGCGTTCCGGCGGTCGAGGACCAGGCCCAGGCCGCCCAATGGCTGAAGACGCTGCCCTATGTCGATCCCGACCATATCGCGGTGATGGGCTGGAGCTTCGGCGGCTTCCTGAGCCTGCTGACCCTAACGGACAAGGACGCGAACCTGGCGGCGGCCCTGGCGGGCGCGGCGCCGACGGAGTGGAGCCTGTACGACACCCACTATACCGAACGCTACATGTCCACGCCCCAGGCCAATCCGGAAGGCTATGCCGCCACCGACATCCTGCCGCGCCTGGACGACATGACCGGGCGGCTGCTGATCCTGCACGGCATGGCCGACGACAATGTCATCTTCGGCAATGCGACGCGCGTCATCGACGCCCTGCAGGCCAAGAGCCGGCCGTTCGAGATGATGCTGTATCCCGGCCAACGGCACGGCGTTCGCGGCGACCCGAGGCAACTTCAGCAATGGCGCACCTATCTGGACTTCCTGGATCGCACCATCGGCAAGCGGGCCGCGCCCAAGGCGGACTGACGTTCCGACGCGCCTTTCGAGCATCCTTTCGCCCCGCCGCGCTTTCGGAGAGTGGGCCGAAGGCCGAGGGCGAGGGTCAAGGATGGCGAGACAGGGCAAAGGCACGCGGCAGGTCGCGTCATGAGCGACCTGATCGCCAATGTCGTCGGCTCGGCGGCGGCGGTGTGTTCCATCACCAGTTTCGCGCCCCAGGCGGTCAAGATCTGGAAAGAGCGCGATGCGTCGTCGGTCAGCCTGAAGACCTATTCGCTGACGGTGACCTGTTTCGTGCTGTGGGTCGTCTATGGGGTGATGACCAAGGCCTGGCCGGTCACGTTCGCCAACGCCTGCGCCCTGGTGATGGCGTCGGGCGTCCTGGTGATGAAGTGGCGGTTTCGCGACGGCGACCCCGACGCCTGACGATTTGATCCTGATCAAGGCGGCCGCGGGCGTTCGCGCGCACGCATTCGGCAAAGGAGATTTCCGATGCCCGAAGCCGCCGTTCCCTTCATCGCCGCCATCGTCGCGGCCTTCGTCTTCTTCATGGTCGCGGTGGGCGCGGCCGCCCTGCATGCACGCGAACCCGACCAGAAGTGATCCAACCTTCCCCGACGTGATCTTGGCGCCCCCGTCGATGCGGGCTAACCCATAGCGACAACGTCCAACAGGGAGACGCCCCCAATGTCTGACATCGCAACCGCCACCGATAAGATCCGTGCTGCCGTCGGCGAGAACTCTGGTCTGGGCAAGACCGTCAAGCTCGACCTCGGCGACGCGGGCAAGATCTACATCGACGGCGCCTCGACGCCGAACACGGTGACCAACGAAGACAAGCCCGCCGACGCTACCGTGACCATGAGCTGGGACGACTTCGTCGCCCTGGCGGAAGGCCGCCTGGACGGCATGATGGCCTTCATGCAGGGCAAGCTGAAGATCGCCGGCGACATGATGATCGCCCAGAAGCTGCCGGCGCTGCTGAAGCGCTGATGCGCGGCTGATCGCCATAAGGACGACGGCGCGGCGCTTTCGGGCGCCGCGCCTTTTTCATGCCAGCGCCCGGAAGAGGCGTCAGCGAAGCTGAGGAAACGACATGGACTTCAAACATTCCGACCGCGCCCTGGACTGGCACGCCCGTGTCCGCCGTTTCCTGGACGAACAGGTGATCCCGCGCGAGCACGAGTATTTCGCCCAGGTGCGCGAGGACGCGACCCGTCAGCCGCCCGTCATGGAGGCGATGAAGGCCGCCGCGCGGGAGGCGGGGCTGTGGAATATGTTCCTGCCGGGCGAACACGGGGCGGGCTTGACCAATCTGGAGTATGCGCCCCTGGCCGAGATGATGGGCCGGCATCTGTGGTCGGCCGAGGTGTTCAACTGCAACGCCCCCGACACCGGCAATATGGAAGTGCTGCATATGTACGGGAATGCGGCCCAGCAGGATCGCTGGCTGAAGCCGCTGATGGACGGCGAAATCCGCTCCGCCTTCCTGATGACCGAGCCGGAGGTCGCGTCCTCGGACGCCACCAACATCCAGACCCGGATCGAGCGCGACGGCGATCATTACGTCATCAACGGCCGCAAATGGTGGTCGACCAACATGGGCCACCCGAACGTCGCCATGACCATCGTCATGGGCAAGACCGACCCGGAGGCCGCGACCCACGCCCAGCAGTCGCAGGTGATCGTGCCGGTGGATACGCCCGGATTCCGGGTGGAGCGGATGCTGTCGGTGTTCGGCTATGAGGAAAAGCCCATCGGCCATGCCGAGGTGGTGCTGGAAAATGTGCGGGTGCCGGTCGAGAACCTGATCGCCGGCGAGGGGCGGGGCTTCGAGATCGCGCAAGGGAGGCTGGGGCCGGGCCGCATCCACCATTGCATGCGGACCATCGGCGCGGCGGAACGGGCGCTGGAGCTGATGGTGACGCGCCTGCTGAACCGCACCGCCTTCAGAAGGCAGCTGGCCGAACATTCGGTGTGGGAGCAGCGGGTCGCCGACGCCCGCACCAATATCGAGATGTGCCGCCTCCTGGTGCTGAAGGCCGCCTGGATGATGGACGAGGTCGGGGCCAAGAACGCCCGCTCCGAGATCGCCCAGATCAAGGTCGCGGCGCCCAAGATGGCGCTGCAGGTCATCGACGACGCCATCCAGGCGTTCGGTGGGGCCGGGGTGTCGGGCGATACGCCTCTGGCCGAACTGTACGCCGGCGTGCGCACCCTGCGCATCGCCGACGGCCCGGACGAGGTCCACAACCGCACCATCGCGCGGCTGGAATACGCCAAACATGGGGGCCGTCCGGCGCGCTGACCGAAAGTCGTTTCAGGCCAATCGGTTGGGAACCTTGGCCGGTCAATGGCGTTGGAACGATCAGGGAACGGCAGGGCGTTGAGTCGGGGTCGTCGAGCGGTCTAGCCACGGAACGGCCGGCATGAATGCGCGCTTTGAACCCGATGCGGGGACCGCGTCCGATGTGGCGCGTTACCGCGCCGTGCGCGAGGCCATGGTCGCGCTTGCGGACGGGTTGTCGGCAGAGGACCTGTCGGCCCAGTCGATGCCGGATTGCAGCCCCGGAAAGTGGCATCTGGCGCATACCAGCTGGTTCTTCGAGGCGATGATCCTGAGCGAGGACCCGGCCTATCGGCCGGTCGATCCGCGTTTCCAGCAACTGTTCAACTCCTACTACGAGGCGCTGGGCGAGCGGGTGGCGCGGCATCAGCGCGGGCTGATGACCCGGCCCTCGGTCGAGGAGGTTCTGGCCTATCGCCGCGAGATCGACCGGCGCATGGTCGACTGGCTGGCCCAGGCGCCGTCGGGAGGTCAGCAACGCTATCTGCTGGAGCTGGGTCTGCATCACGACCAGCAGCATCAGGAGCTGTTCCTGATGGACATTCTGAACCTGATGTCGCGCTCGCCGCTGGATCCGGCCGCCTATGAGGTCGAACCGCGCAGGGAGCCGCTCCAGCCCGCGCGTGGCGGCGTCGTGGCCTTCGACGGCGGTCTGGTCGCGATCGGTCACGATCAGGCGGGTTTCGCCTTCGACAACGAAGGTCCGGCGCACAGGGTCTGGCTGGAGCCGTTCGCCCTGGCCGCCGATCTGGTGACGAACGGCGACTGGCTGCGGTTCATGGACGACGACGGCTATGGGCGCGCCGATCTTTGGCTGTCGGACGGCTGGGCGGTGGTGAAGGCCGAGGGGTGGACCGCGCCGCATTATTGGCGGCGCGACGGCGAGGACTGGACGGCGATGGGACTGACCGGCCGTTCGCCTGTCGATCCGGCCGCCCCGGTGCGCCACATCAGCTTCTACGAGGCCGACGCCTATGCGCGTTGGGCCGGCAAGCGCCTGCCGACCGAGGCGGAGTGGGAGCACGCCGCCGCCACGAAGCGCGACGCCTTCTCCAACCTGTCGGGCGAGGTGTGGCAGTGGACCGCCAGCGCCTATGCCCCCTATCCGGGTTTCCAGCCCACGCCGGGCACCGCCGCCGAATACAACGGCAAGTTTATGGCCAATCAGATGGTGCTGCGCGGCGGCGCCTTCGCCACGCCGCCCGGCCATGCGCGCGTGACATACCGCAACTTCTACTATCCCCAGCAAAGGTGGGCCTTCATGGGTCTGAGACTAGCCGAAGACGCCGCCGGGCGTCGCGACGATTCGTCCGCGACCCGCGTGGACGACGCCCAGACCCGGGCCTTTCGCCGCGACATGATCGACGGCCTGTCGCAGCCGCAGAAGGCCGTGCCGCCCAAATGGTTCTATGACGCCGAAGGGTCGCGCCTGTTTGAGGACATCACCGCCCTGACGGAATACTATCCCACACGGCAGGAGACGGCCCTGCTGCGCGAACGGGCGGCGGAGTTGACGGCCGAATTCGGACCGGACGCGGTGCTGGTGGAGTTCGGATCGGGCGCCAGCGAGAAGACGCGCATCCTGCTGGACGCCGTGCCGGACCTGGGCGCCTATGTGCCGCTGGACATCAGCGAAAGCGCCCTGGCGCACGCCGCCCACCGGATCGGCGCGGACTATCCGAAGTTGCGGGTCGAGCCGTTGCTGGGCGATTTCGAACATTTGTCGCCCCTGCCGGACGACCTGCCAAGGGGGCGCAGGATCGGCTTCTTCCCCGGCTCGACCATCGGCAATCTGCAGCCGGACGAGGCGGTGCGCTTTCTGGCGGCGGCGCGCCGGATGCTGGGGGAGGGCGGTCTGTTCATCCTGGGGACCGATCTGGTCAAGGACGCGGGCGTGCTGGTCGCCGCCTACGACGATGCGAAGGGGGTGACGGCGGCGTTCAACATGAACCTGCTGGTCCGGGCCAACGCCGAACTGGGCGCCGATTTCGACCTGGACGCCTTCGTGCACCAGGCGGTCTGGAACCCGCACGCCTCGCGCATTGAGATGCATCTTCGCGCGGCGAGGCCCACGACCGTCCGTCTAGACGGACGGACCTTCCGCTTCATGGAGGGCGAGACGATCCACACCGAAAGCTCGCGCAAGTTCACGCCCGAGACCATTACGGCCATGGCCGAGGCGGCGGGGTGGACGGTGTCGCGGCTGGACATCTCGCCGGAACCCAGCGTGGCCCTGGCGCTCCTGCGGGGGTGATCAGCCGCCCTTGCGGTTGTCGCAACAAGAAAGGGCGGCCCATCCTGCGATGGGACGCCCTTTGATATGGATTCGGATCGAAACCCTCAGTCCGGCTTTTCCACCGGATCCTTTTTCGCGCCATGCGACGCCTCGCCGCCCTTGCGGCCGGCCTGGGCGGCCAGGCTGCGATCCTGAGAGAAGCTGCGCTTCTCACTGGGGACGCTGGCGCCGCCCTTGCGGGCGATCTCGCGTTGACGTTCGGGGTCCATTGAAGCAAAGCCTCGCTTGGAAACGCCTGAGGGTCGGGTGGGTTGGCTGTCCATCGGTCTTCCTTTCAGTGTCGCCGTTGCGCTTGCTGAAGTGAACCCAGTGACTCGGTGACGGTTCCGTTCGGAACCCTGTTTTACTGTCACGGCTCTGAGCATCTCTTCCCGCCTCGACTTCGGCCATCAGCCGTAGGGTCGCGAATCACCTTCATCGCCGCCGCCGGGTTCCATGGGCGGAACTTCGTCGGGCGTATCAGACGGCTGGATTTCTGGTTCGGGCGTGGGGGCGGGCGGGATTTCGGGCTGCGGCGCGCCCGAGGGCGTGGGTTCGATATAGGTCATGGCCGTCTCCTTCTGTTGAGGAGACAACGCCCGGCGCGACGCCGCGTTCGACGGACTTGCGCGCCGTCATGCCGCAGGGGAACTTCGAGGGACGCGGCTGGTTTGATCTGCGAACCCGGAGACCGACATGACACAGAGCCCCATCGCCGCCCCGACCCCCGACGACATCGTCATCGAAGACGACAGCCTGAACCAGCGGCTGGATCGCCAGGCGGACGCCATACTGGCCTCGGGCGAAGGCGACAGCTTCGCCCCGACCACCTCCGTGCGTCAGGCGGTCAAGGACGACGCCGAGCGGGTGCGCCAAAAGGTCTCGCACCAGATCGACGACGCGCGTGACGGCATCCGCGACGAGCCGATCCGTACGACCCTGTACGCCCTGGGCATAGGCGTCATCATCGGTCTGTGGCTGCGCCGGTGATCGTCAGGCGGGGCCGACCGGCTCGCGCCGGATCGGCGCCTGCCTGAGGGCGGCGTCCGAAACGAACGGATTGGTGCGACGTTCTTCGCCGAAGGTGGAGATCGGCCCATGTCCCGGCACGAAGGTTACGTCGTCGCCCAGCGGCCAAAGCTTGTCGACCACGGAACGGATCAGGGCGGGCGGGTCGCTCATGGGGAAATCGGTGCGGCCGACCGACCCCTTGAACAGCACGTCGCCGACCTGGGCGAATCGCGCCGCCCGATTGAAGAAGATGACGTGACCGGGCGTGTGGCCCGGACAGTGACGCACCTCCCACTGCGTCTCGCCCAGGCTGACCGTATCGCCGTCTTCCAGCCAGCGGTCGGGGGTGAAGGGACGCGCGTCGGGCAGGCCGTACATCCGGCCGCTTTCGACGATGCGGTCGATCCAGAACTGATCGGCCTTCTGCGGTCCGATGATCGGCACGCCGCTCTTTTCCTGCATCTCGGCCGCGCCGCCCGCGTGATCCAGATGGCCGTGGGTGATCCAGATCTGATCCAGCGTCAGGCCGCGCCGCGCGACCTCGCCCAGGACCGCATCCACCGATCCGCCGGGATCGATCACGGCGGCCTTGCTGGTGGCGGTGCACCAGACGGTCGTGCAGTTCTGCTGAAGCGGGGTGACGGGCGTGACGAAGACGCCGATGGTGGAGGCGGGTTGGCTCATTTCGTCAACATAGCCATGTCCAGGCCGCGAAACCACCGGCGACGACCACGCCCGCGTTGACCTTTGGGGCCCTTCTCGACATAAGGGCGGGCTTCGAGGCGCCGCTCCACACGGGGCGGCCTTCTTGCTTTATCCATTCCGCGCCGGCCGTTTCGATGGCTCATGCGCCCCAGAGCGTCAGAATCCCGACCATGCAAGTCGTCGAAAAGTCGAACGAAGGCCTCAGCCGCGTGATCGCGGTCACCATTCCCGTCGCGGAGCTGAACGAGAAGCTCGACGCCCGCGTCAAGGAAGTCGCCCCGCAGGTGAAGCTGAAGGGCTTCCGTCCGGGCAAGGTGCCGGTCGCCCACGTCAAGAAGACCTTCGGCCGCGAGTTCATGGGCGAGATCATCAACGCCGAGCTGAACGAAACCAGCCAGAAGGCCCTGGACGAAGCCAAGATTCGCCCCGCCGCCCCGGCCGAGATGAAGCTGACTTCCGACATGGACAAGGTCATCGCCGGTCAGGAAGACCTGGCCTATGAAATGTCGCTGGAAGTCATGCCGGAATTCACGCCGGTCGATCCCAAGACCCTGAAGCTGGAACGCCCGACCTATGAGGCGTCGGACGCCGATCTGGACGAGGCGCTGACGGAACTGGCCGGTCAGGCCAAGACCTACGAGGACAAGAAGGGCAAGACCGTCAAGGCCGCCGAGGGCGACCAGCTGACGATCGACTTCCTGGGCAAGCTGGACGGCGAACCCTTCGAAGGCGGCGCCGCCGAGGACGCGGACCTGGTGATCGGTTCGGGCCGCTTCATTCCCGGCTTCGAAGAGCAGCTGACCGGCGCCAAGGTCGGCGAGGAAAAGACCATCGAGGTCACCTTCCCGGCCGATTATCAGGCCGCCCATCTGGCCGGCAAACTGGCCACCTTCGACATCAAGGTAAAGGCCATCAAGGCTGAAGCCGAAGCCAAGATCGACGACGATTTCGCCACCCGCATCGGTCTGGAATCGCTGGACAAGCTGAAGGAACTGCTGAAGTCCAACCTGGACCAGCAATATGCCGGCGCCGCCCGCTTCAAGCTGAAGCGCGCCCTGCTGGACCAGCTGGACGAAGCCCACGACTTCCCGCTGCCGCCCAAGATGGTGGACGCCGAGTTCGACGGCATCTGGCAGCAGGTCGAGGCAGACAAGGCCGCCGGCCGCCTGCCGGAAGAGGACGCCGCCAAGTCCGACGAGGACCTGAAGGCCGAGTACAAAAAGATCGCCGAGCGCCGCGTGCGTCTGGGCCTGGTGCTGGCCGAGATCGGCCGCGCCAACAACGTCCAGGTCACGGATCAGGAGCTGAACGCCGCCATCCTGCAGGAAGCCCGCAACTATCCGGGCCAGGAACAGGCCGTCCTGAACTTCTATCGCCAGAACCCCAACGCCGCCGCCCAGATGCGCGCCCCCATCTATGAAGAGAAGGTCGTCGATCTGATCGTGGGCGTCGCCGACGTGACCGACAAGCCGATCACCAAGGAAGAGCTGCTGAAGGAAGAAGACGAAGAGGGCTGAGCCCCGCAGATTACAATCGTTTAACTGGCGGTTGTGATGTCATCTTCTGTAAAGCTTGAAGGGTCCGCGATGCGGGCCCTTTTTGCTTTTCAAGGCTGATCCCATGTCCCTGTCCGGCGCGTTGCTGGCCGCCCTTCTTGCATCCGGCGCCCAGGCGCAAGATCCCTCGCCCCCGCCTGTGGATCTGGAGGACATCACGGTCGAGGGGCGTTCGACGCGGCAGGCGGCGCAGCAGTTCGTCCAGCGCGTCGCCGCCGCGCCGGCCGGCGCCCGATTGGGACGGTGGAATACGCCCCTCTGCGTCAGCGTGGCCAATATGAAGGCGCCTTACGGACAGATGTTGGCGGATCGGATCGGCGATATCGCGACGGAACTTGGCGTGAGCGTCGGCGCGCCGGGGTGTACGCCGAATGTGCTGGTGATCGCCGCCGACGATGGCCCGGCCGTCGCCTCTGCGCTGGTTGAAGGTTGGCGACGTCGATTCCGGCCGCCGATCGACAACACCAACATGGGGCTGGCGGCGCTGGAACGGTTCAAGACCAGCGATGCGCCCGTGCGCTGGTGGCATATTTCATTGCCGGTATCCGCCGATACAGGACAACTGGCGGCGCGCGTCGCCGGAGAGGACCCGCCGACCATCGCCTCACGCAACCTCAGCCGGATGCGTTCGCCGCTTCGTTACGATCTCAGCTCGGCTACGGTCGTGATCGATATGGCCAAGGCGAACGGCGTGATGTTGCCGGCGCTGTTGGATTACACCGCCATGGTGGTGCTGGCCCAGGTCGATCCGCGTTCGGATTATTCGGATCAGCCCACCATCCTGAACCTGTTCAATGCGCCGGAGGGGATCACGGGTATGACGGACTGGGACCTCGCCTATCTGCACGCCCTGTATGAAGCCGAACCGGATCGCGCATCGGCCCGCGCCCAGGAGGCGGCGGTGTCGGACAGGCTGGAAGCCCGGCGTCGCCGGTCGGCCGGCGAGCCGGAAGAGTCGCAGCCGCGCTGACCGGGCGCTTGCATACGCAGGCGTCGAACGCGATATGCTGAGTGCAAAGCCGTCGCATCCACTGCGGCCGCAGTCCGTAAGACCAAAAAGGCATCCATGCGCGATCCGATCGAACTGATGAATATGAACCTGGTGCCGATGGTGGTGGAGCAGTCCAGCCGCGGCGAGCGCTCCTTCGACATTTTCTCGCGTCTGCTGCGCGAGCGGATCATCTTCCTGACGGGACCGTTCGAGGACGGCATGGCGTCGCTGATCTGCGCCCAACTGCTGTTCCTGGAATCGGAGAACCCGAAGAAGGAAATCAGCATGTACATCAACAGCCCCGGCGGTCAGGTGACCTCGGCGCTCGCGATCTACGACACCATGCAATACATCAAGTCGCCGGTGTCGACCGTGGTGATGGGCATGGCGGCCTCGGCCGGCTCTCTGATCCTGACGGCCGGCACCGCGGGCCAGCGGATCGCCCTGCCGAACGCGCGGGTCATGGTGCACCAGCCGTCGGGCGGGTTCCGGGGCCAGGCGTCGGACATCGAGCTGCATGCCGCCGACATCCGCTACACCAAGCGGCGTCTGAACGAGATCTACGTCCACCACACCGGCCGCACCTATGAGGAGGTCGAGAAGACGCTGGACCGCGACCACTTCATGTCGGCCGAGGAAGCCAAGGCCTGGGGCATCGTGGACCATGTCTATGATCGCCGCGAACAGGCCGACGCCGATGGCGTGAAGACGCCCGGCCACTGATTCGACCGGATCGAAACCGGAAGGGCGCGCCCCTCGCGGCGCGCCCTTTTCATTTGTGCTATCGGAACCGTCATGCAGTTCACGCGAGATCAGACCGGCCAGATCGAGGTCGATGGCGAGGCCTATGTGTGGGAGCTGCGTCGCCAGCCTCGGCCCAAGGGCGGCAATGTCTGGGAGGGAATGGCCGTGTCGCTGCGTCACCTGGACTACAAGCGCGAGGCGATCGTCCAGTTTCCGCCGCCGCTGCGCCCCAATGGTCGGCCTGACGTCGAGAAGCAGCGAGTCAATGTCGATGCGGTGCGCACCGCCGTCGCCTCCATCATGGCGGCGGGTTGGGACCCGACGACGCGCGGCAAGCCCATGGTGTTCGACGTCGACGCCGACGGCAACTGAGGGTCAGGGCTTCTCGCGAAAGACGCGGAAGCCGGCCTCCTGGGCCATCGCCAGCATCTCGGTGTCGCCCGACGTGTCGCCATAGGCGGCGGCCAGCGTCATGGTGTCGCCATAGGCCGCCTTCAGCCGCCGCACCTTTTCAGCGCCGCGACAGTTGGGGCCGACGAAAGCGCCCGTGATCCGGTCGTCGGCGTCGAAGACGAACTCGGTGCCCAGCAGGGCCTCGGCGCCCAGGCGTTTCGCGAAGGGGGCGACCGTGGTGACGGGCGAGGCGGTTACGATGACGCGGTGGGCGCCGCGCCGGCCCCAGTCGTCCCAGACCTTCAGCGCGTCCGGCCGCATGAAGCGGGGCCAGACCTGATCGGCGAACCGGGCGGCCTCCACCTCCAGCGTGTGGCGGTCCACGCCGTGCAGGAACTCGCGCACCGAGGCCGCCTTGATCCGGCCCCGGTCGCGGTCGCGGGCATAGGCGGCCAGGGCGGGCGCCAGCTTGACCAGGCCCAGCGCCCAGCCGCCCGGTCCGACACGCCAGCGCAGGAATTCGGTGAAACTGTCGCGAATCGTCAGCGTACCGTCGAAATCGAAGGCCACGATCGGCTGGTCGGGGCGAGGGGACTGGCGCTCCGCACCCGGAATTCCCATGTCAGACATTCGCCTTGATCCCCGTCGACACTGATCCATCCACGCACTGCAACAATCCCCCATCGCCTTCGGGGTTGTCGTGGAACGTGTGATGGGTGATTGTCATTTTTTGAAGACCTTCGCGTCCAGAGTGCTGGAATCAACGTGAGGGAAGCGCGTTACGGGCCATTTCGGTCCGCACCGCGGGAGTGAGATAAGGGTCTATGACCAAAGCAGCCGGCTCTGACGCCAAAAGCACCCTGTACTGCTCGTTCTGCGGAAAGAGCCAGCACGAGGTCCGCAAACTGATCGCGGGCCCGACCGTGTTCATTTGCGACGAGTGCGTCGAACTGTGCATGGACATCATCCGTGAAGAGCACAAGATCGGCTTCAAGAAGACGACCGACGGCGTGCCTTCGCCCAAGGAAATCCGCGACGTGCTGGATGACTATGTCATCGGCCAGGCCCACGCCAAGAAGGTGCTGTCGGTCGCGGTGCACAATCACTACAAGCGTCTGAACCACGCGACGAAGAACAACGACGTCGAACTGGCCAAGTCGAACATCATGCTGATCGGGCCGACCGGCTCGGGCAAGACGCTGCTGGCCCAGACGCTGGCGCGCATCATCGACGTGCCCTTCACCATGGCGGACGCCACCACCCTGACCGAAGCCGGTTATGTGGGCGAGGATGTCGAGAACATCATCCTGAAGCTGCTGCAGGCGTCTGACTACAACGTCGAGCGGGCCCAGCGCGGCATCGTCTATATCGACGAAATCGACAAGATTTCGCGCAAGTCCGACAACCCGTCGATCACCCGCGACGTGTCGGGCGAGGGCGTGCAGCAGGCCCTGCTGAAAATCATGGAAGGCACCGTCGCCTCCGTGCCCCCGCAGGGCGGCCGCAAGCATCCGCAGCAGGAGTTCCTGCAGGTCGACACCGCCAACATCCTGTTCATCGTCGGCGGCGCGTTCGCCGGGCTGGAAAAAGTGATTTCGGCGCGCGGCGCGGGGGCCTCCATCGGCTTCGGCGCCCAGGTCAAGGAAATCGACGAGCGCCGCACCGGCGACATCCTGAAGGGCGTCGAGCCGGACGACCTGATGCGTTTCGGCCTGATCCCCGAGTTCATCGGCCGCCTGCCGGTCCTGGCGACGCTGGAGGACCTGGACGAAGCCGCTCTGGTCACCATCCTGACCGAGCCGAAGAACGCCCTGGTCAAACAGTACAAGCGTCTGTTCGAGATGGAGAATGTCGAACTGACCTTCACCGACGACGCCCTGACCGCCGTCGCCAAGAAGGCCATCACGCGCAAGACCGGCGCGCGCGGTCTTCGGTCCATCCTGGAAGGCATACTGCTGGAGACCATGTTCGAACTGCCCACCTTCGAAGGCGTCGAGGAAGTGGTGGTCAACGCCGAGGTCATCGACGGCAAGGCCCAACCCCTGCTGATCTATTCGGAAGCGTCCAAGAAGAAGGCCGACGGCGCGGCCTGATCGGGTCTGAAAACCGACATGTGAGGGCCGGGGAGGGCGACTTCCCCGGCCTTTTTCGTGCGGTTTTGAGGCCATGCGTTTCCTCCCCATGCATGGGGGGAGCGCGCTTGGCGTGGTGGAGGGGCTGAAGTCCCATGGGCGCTCGTGATGGTTGGAAGAGCCCCTCCGTCACGGCGCGAAGACGCGCCGCGCCACCTCCCCGCGAAGCAGGGAGGAGACGATGGCCTATCCGCCCTCCATCACCGACGCTGCGAAGAACGCGCGGCCGAACCCTCTCGTCTGCCCGCCAAGCCCGCTTCACGACCACGCAGATGTGGGCCGTTCGCCCGTCACGCTTGAACCGCGGGTCTTTCAAACCACATACTCGTTCGAACGCCGTCGGAATCGACGGGTCGTCACGCGCTGTCCGGGCCTGTTGTCCGGGCGACCGTGGCGGCGGGCCGGAGATACGCAATGGCCCGGGAGTATGTGCATCATGACTGAATCCAAGACCCTGCCCGTCCTGCCGCTGAGAGACATCGTCGTCTTCCCGCACATGGTCGTGCCGCTGTTCGTCGGCCGCGAGAAGTCGGTGAAGGCCCTCGACGAGATCATGAAGGGCGAGAAGCAGATTCTGCTGGCCACCCAGAAGAACAGCGTGGACGACGACCCGTCACCCGACGCCATCTATCCCATCGGGGTGTTGGCCTCGGTGCTGCAGCTGCTGAAACTGCCCGACGGCACCGTCAAGGTGCTGGTCGAGGGCAAGGGGCGCGCGCGCCTGACCCGCTTCACCGACCGTGAGGACTATTTCGAGGCCGAGGCCGTCGAGATCGAGGACGAGCCGGGCGAAACCTCGCAGGCCGAGGCCATGCTTCGCGCCGTGGTCGAGCAGTTCGAAAACTATGTGAAGCTGAACAAGAAGGTGCCGCCTGAGGCCCTCAGCTCCATCCCTCAGATCACCGACGCCTCCAAGTTGGCGGATTCGGTCGCCGCCCATCTGTCGGTCAAGATCGCCGACAAACAGGGCCTGCTGGAAACCTTCGACGTGCCCAAGCGGCTGGAGAAGGTCTATGGGCTGATGGAGGGCGAGATCAGCGTCCTGCAGGTCGAGAAGAAGATCCGCTCGCGCGTGAAGCGCCAGATGGAGAAGACCCAGCGCGAATATTATCTGAACGAGCAGATGAAGGCGATCCAGCGCGAGCTGGGCGAAACCGACGACGCGCGCGACGAGATCATGGATCTGGAGAAGCGCATCCGTAAGACGCGCCTGTCCAAGGAGGCCCGCACCAAGGCCGAGGCCGAGGTCAAGAAGCTGCGCAACATGAGCCCGATGTCGGCGGAATCGACCGTGGTCCGCAACTATCTGGATTGGCTGCTGTCCGTGCCGTGGGGCAAGGCCAAGCAGAAGCCGATCGACCTGCAGAAGGCCGAGGACATCCTGGAAGAGGATCACTTTGGTCTGGAGAAGGTCAAGGAACGGATCATCGAATATCTGGCGGTTCAGGCGCGCACTGGCAGCCTGAAGGGGCCGATCCTGTGCCTGGTCGGCCCTCCCGGCGTGGGCAAGACCTCGCTGGCCAAGTCCATCGCCAAGGCGACGGGGCGTGAGTATGTCCGCATGTCGCTGGGCGGCGTGCGCGATGAGTCCGAGATCCGCGGTCACCGCCGGACCTATATCGGCTCCATGCCCGGCAAGATCATCCAGTCGATGAAGAAGGCCAAGACGACCAACGCCTTCGTCCTGCTGGACGAAATCGACAAGCTGGGTTCCGACTGGCGCGGCGATCCGTCTTCGGCCCTGCTGGAGGTGCTGGACCCCGCGCAGAACTCGACCTTCGGCGACCACTATCTGGAGGTGGACTACGACCTTTCGCAGGTCATGTTCGTAACGACCGCGAACAGCCTGAACATGCCGCAGCCGCTGATGGACCGGATGGAGATCATCCGCGTGTCGGGCTACACCGAGGACGAGAAGGTCGAGATCGCCAAGCGTCACGTCCTGCCCAAACAGTTGGCGGACCACGGCTTGAAGGACGGCGAGCTGATCGTGCCGGACGAGACGATCCGCGACCTGATCCGCTATTACACCCGCGAGGCCGGGGTGCGTTCGCTGGAACGCGCCCTGGGCGGACTGGCGCGCAAGGCCGTGCGCGAAATGGCCAAGACCGGCGCCAAGTCGATCACGGTCGACGAGGCCAAGCTGGCCGACTATGCGGGCGTCAAGAAGTTCCGCTATGGCGAGACGGACGAGGAGGATCAGGTCGGCATCGTCACCGGCCTGGCCTGGACCGAGTTCGGCGGCGACATCCTGACCATCGAGGCGATCAAGATGCCCGGCCGCGGCCGCATGACCGTGACCGGCAATCTGAAGGAGGTGATGAAGGAGTCGATCTCGGCGGCGGCCTCCTATGTGCGCTCGCGGGCCCTGGCCTTCGGCGTCAAGCCGCCGGTGTTCGAGAAGACCGACATCCACGTCCACGTGCCGGACGGCGCAACGCCCAAGGATGGTCCGTCCGCCGGCGTGGCCATGACGGTGGCCATGGTCTCGGTCCTGACCGGCATCCCGATCAGGAAGGATATAGCCATGACCGGAGAGATCACCCTGCGTGGTCGCGTCACCGCCATCGGCGGCCTGAAGGAGAAGCTGCTGGCGGCGCTGCGCTCGGGCGTCAAGACCGTGCTGATCCCGCAGGAGAACGAGAAGGACCTGGCCGACGTGCCGGACAATGTGAAGTCGGCGCTGGAGATCGTGCCGATCTCCACGGCGGACGAAGCGTTGAAGTGGGCCTTGGTCGGCACCCTGACCCCGGTGGAGTGGGACGAGGCGGCCGAACCCTTGCCGGCCCCGGCGCCGCCTATGGACGGACCGGCCGCGACCGTCAGTCACTGACGCCCGGGTGAAGAGAAGGCGCCGCCGGTTAAGCACCCGGCGGCGTTTTCGTTTTTGACGCAACCGCCGATCTGGCCTTTAGTGATTCGGCTTGGAGGGCAGGATGACCAAGGCAGAACTGATCGGCCACATGGCCGCAGCGGCGAACATCAGCCGCGACCAGGCGAAATCGGCGCTGGAAGCCTTCACCGACGGCGTGGCGGACGCCCTGACCAAGGGGCAGGACGTCAAGCTGATCGGCTTCGGCAGCTTCGTCGCCGTGGATCGCAAGGCCGGCGTGGCCCGCAATCCCCAGACCGGCGCGGCTGTCGCCCGCCCGGCGTCCCGCACCGCGCGCTTTCGTCCTGGAGAAGGCTTGAAAAGCGCCTTGAACGGTTGAGGCGGGAAGGGCATAAGCCCGTCTCCGATTTGAGGGCGGCTAGCTCAGCTGGTCAGAGCATCTCGTTTACACCGAGAGGGTCGGCGGTTCGAACCCGTCGCCGCCTACCATAACAAAAGGCCGCCGGAGCGATCCGGCGGCCTTTCGTGTTTCTGGCTGCGTCTTCCGATCAGAACCGGAAGCTGGCCCGCAGCAGCAGCGAGTAGCGGACGTAGTCTTCCAGCAGCTCCGCATCGCCGGTCAGCGACAGCATGCCCAGCTCGTTGCCGAAGTTCAGGCGGAAGCCCAGGATCGGTCCGCCGCCCTCGATGGCGTCCGGCGCCAGGATGAAGTCCGGGCCGCCGCTGGCGAAGCGGGCGATGGTCTCGCCGGCGTCCACCGAGATGTTCTGGCGATAGCCGACGCGCAGTTCGGGGCGGATCCAGCCGTTGCGGCCGAAGCCGTAGCCGATGTTCATCGCCGCCACGGCCGAGAAGATGTGGCTGTCGCGCGAATCGATGTCCAGGTCGAAGCCGTCGCCCCCGCCGCTCTCGCTGCGGGCGCCTTCCGACAGGCGGAAATACTCGCCGTAGATTTCCGGGCGCACGTTCAGGCGACCGAAGTTCCGCTCATAGCTGGCGCCGCCCGCGACGGCGGCGGTCCAGCCGTGCCAGTCGGACTTGTTGTTCAGATAGACGCCGCTGGCGACCAGGGAACGGTCCGCGTTGAAGCTGGCGTAACCGCCAGCCGCGCGTGCCCAGGTCGTCCAGTACTGGCCCTGGGCGCGCCAGTAGAGGCCCAGTTCCAAGAGGTTGGCGGACAGGACCTCTTCGGCCTCGGACTCGGGGTCCTTGATGTCCGAGGAGGTGAAGGCGGCCGAGACGCCGACGGCGCCGACGCTGGTGCCCTTTTCCACGCCGCCGGCTACGCCGAAGCCCTCGGAGCGGAAGCCGTAGGAATCGGTCTTGTCCTTGTCGGCGTAGAAGTTGATTTCCTGCACCCAGGCGCTGGTTTCGCCCGGCGCGGCGACGGCGTTGCGGCCGGTCAGGGCGCGGGTCACGGCGTCGACGCCGGCCGACAGCGACATCAACGGACCGCCCGAGTGGTCGGGCAGCATCTGCTCATAGGCGTCGATGAAGCCGTCGCGGGTCGTCTGCGACAGGAACAGGTTACGCACCGTCTCATTGGACCCCAGGGCCGCATAGACGGCGTCGTAGGCCGAGGCCTCGACCGGGATCAGATCGGCCTCGGCGGCCGTGCGGCGACGGGCATCGACATAGACGGTGTTGGCGGCCTGATTGACCCCGGCCTCGACCACATAGAGGTAGGGTGAATTGTCGGTCAGCTGGCTCTGGTTGATCTGGCCCACGTTCAGCGAGCCTGCGGTGATGATGTTGAACCGCTCGGGTCCGTCCAGCAGGGACGAGAATCGCACGCCCAGCTTGGATCCGGTGGCCAGGGTCGCATTGCCGCTGACGTTGAAGCCGCCGGCGCGGTCGTTGGCCGGGTCCAGATTGACCAGCAGCGAACCCTCGGCGCCCACGTACAGGCTGGAGATGCCGACGGCGCCGGTCTGGGTCGCATTCAGCGTCCCCTTGCCGATGTTGATGTCCAGCAGGTTGTCGCCGTTCTTGATCGCGCCGGTCACCACGGCGCCGCCGCTGATGTTCAGCCTGTCCGCCCCGGCGCCGAAGTCGATGTCGCCGTTGACGACGCCGTTCTCGATGTTGAGCGTGTCGGCGCCCGAGCCCAGCTTGATCGCGCCGACGATGGCCGGTTCGTTGGCGTCCGGCACGCCGTCCTTGTCGGTGTCGACCGCCGTGCTGCCGGCGGGGGCGGGAATGCCGTACTGACGCAGGGTGACGCCGCTGGTGTTGGCCGACAGGTCGATGGCGGTGACGGTTCCGGTCACCGGGTTGGTGTCGGCGGTGTTGGGGGCGAGCGAGCCGATGATCGAGCCGGCGTTGTTCAACTGGGTCAGGGCGCCCGACTGATCGCGGATGACCACGGCCGAGCCCTGATTGCCGCCGAAGGAGGCGACCAGATTGCCGGTATTGGTCAGGGAGCCGACGTTGGCGCCCGCGCCGATCAGGATGCCGGTCGCGCTCTGGGTCTCCTTGCCCGAGGCCACGGCCTGGATGGCGCCGGTGTTGACGATAGCGGGCGCGGTCACGCCCGAGCCGATCCACAGGCCCGTGGCGCTGGCGTCCACGGCGGTCGAGGACACGCCGCCCTCGTTGCGCACGCCGCCGGCGATATTCACCGCCTGTCCGCCCGTGACGCCCAGTTGCACGCCGCGCGACTCGACGCCGGAATACAGGCCGGACGCCGTGATGGAGCCGCGATTGATCAGGCCGTAGGCGGCATCGCCCGTTCCGACGGCGCCCAGGTTCACCGCCTGGCTGGTCGAACCGACCAGCAGGGCGGGCGCGCCGCCCAGCGAGGTGATCGAGGCGGTCGTCTCGCTGGCGTCGGGGATGCCGTTGCCGTTGCGGTCGGGATCGTCGCGGTTCTTGATGCCGTCGCCGTCGTCGTCCTCGTCGCCGTTCTTGACGCCGTCGCCGTCGTCATCGCCCTCGATGCCGGCGGCGGAATAGGCCAGCGCCTTGTCCAGCAGGACCCCGCCCGCGACGTTCGCGCCGATGCGGACCGCCGGTCCGCCCTGCAGCAGGTCGTCGGCGTCCAGTTCGTCCAGGAACAGGGTGGAGGCGTTGTCGAAGGTCCCCGTCGCCGGCCGCGCAGGGGGCGGGGTCGTGTAGCGATAGCCGGTGGCGACGACGGTGGAGTGGATCTTCACCGCCCCGCCCACATCGCCCTCGACCGACACGCCGGTCGCATTGGCGCCCAGGGCCGAGATCGAGCCGGACAACTCGACATTGCCGGAGACCGGGCCGGTCGTGCGGATGCCCGCCGTATTGTCGCCGGTCACGCGGATCGTGCCCAGGCTTTGCAGCTTGCCGTTCAGGCCGGTCTCGACCGCCAGGCCGTAGGAGTTATTGCCCTCGACCGTGATCGCGCCGGTGCTTTCGACCAGGACGTTGCCCGTGAAGGGCGCGGGGCCGACCACGCGCACGCCGTAGCGGCCGGTTCCGGTGGCGAAGGGACCGTCCAGGTCGCCGTCGCCGTCGACATCCTTAACATCAGCCGCTTCCTGGGTGTCGTTGACGGTGATGGCGCCGCCGACGATGACCGATCCGGTATTGCCGCCGTTGACCAGAAGGCCGGTCGAGCCGTCGGCCGACTTGTCCATGGTGATGGAGCTGCCGCTGTCCAGGTCGACGGTGTGGTTGGAGTTCAGCGTCACCGCCGCGCCGGACGTCACCGCGACGCTGCCGCCGCTGGCCAGGCGAATATTGTCAGGGCCGGTCCCGGTCGCGTTGGACGTCTGGATCGGCGTGGTGCGGGCGTTCGAGATCACGATCTCGGCCTGAGAGCCGGTGGCGACCATCAAAGGGGCGATCGCCACGGCGCTCGCGAGCAGAATACGCATTCGGTAGAAACCCCTGGTGGTCACGCACAACGGTACAGGCGACCCCTTAGCAGGGTCTGCGGCAGCCTTCCTCAAGTTTATCGAATTTGAGGCGAATACAAGGCCACAACCGCCGGATCGCCCGTCTATGACGTGACTGACGTTCTGCGAAATCCAAGCTTTGCGGCGAATACGGAGCGATTTGGCAGGGCCGCTCTTGAGCTTTGCCACGGCCGGGTTTACGGGCGACGAAAGGCTTGGCGCCGGATCGCGACGACGCATCCAACGAACCCCTTCGGCGTTCGACAGCCCCAGCCATACGAGAACGCCCCATGAGCATGACCGACCTCGACGTCCAGGAAAGCGAACTCCGGTTGATTCCGGGGCTGGACGTGGAAGTCGCCGACACCCTGCGCGCCCTGAAGGCGGCGGCGATGGACGAGCGGCCGCGACTGGTGGACACCACCATGCTGTATGCGCCGCGATCCGGGGGCGTGAAACGCTATCTGCTGTCAAAGAAGGCGTGGATCGAGGCCAATCGGCCGGGCGTCAGCCATTCGCTGATCGTGCCGGGCGCGCGGCACAAGGCGGGGGCGGACGGGGTGGTGCGGCTGCGCGCCACCAAGCTGCCGTTCGGCGACGGCTATCGCTGGCCCACGTCGGTCAAGCGCTGGAGCGCCTGGGTCGCGGCGATGAAGCCGTCGATCATCGAGGCGGGCGATCCCTATACGCCGGGGCAAGGCGCCCTTGAGGCCGGTCAGCGGGTCGGATGCCCCGTCGTCGGCTTCTGTCATTCGGACCCGGCGGGTCTGGCGGCGCTGCATTTCGGCGAATGGGCCAAGAAGCCGGTCGAGAAGCGCTGGGCGCGTCTGTTCTCGCAGTTCGACCGGGTGGTGTCGCCCAGCCGGTTCATCGCCCGACGGCTGGAAGAGGCGGGCGTGGACCATATCGTCATCCGGCCTTTGGGGGTCGAGATCGACACCTTCCGGCCCGAGCGCCGCGACCGGCAATGGCTGCTGGACCGACTGGGCCTGGACCAGGATGCGCGCCTGCTGTGCTTCGCCGGGCGGCCGGCCAAGGAAAAGAACGTCGATGTGCTGATCGAGGCGGTTCAGAAGCTGGGCGCGCCCTACCATCTGGTGCTGGTCGGCGCCGGGTCGGGGATGCCGGACGAGGACCGGGTCATCTCCCTGCCTTACGAGACCGACCCCCGCGCCGTGGCCAAGATCATCGCCAGCTGCGACGCCTTCGTTCACGCCAACGACAAGGAGCCGTTCGGCCTGATCGTGCTGGAGGCCATGGCCTGCGGGCGGCCGGTCGTGGGCGTCAACGCCGGCGGCGTGGCCGAGACGGTGGACGATACGGTCGGGCAATTGGCTGCGCGCGCCGAGGCGGCGGACTATGCCGAGGCGGTCGAGGCCCTGTTCGCGCGCGACATCGAGGCCATTGGACGGGCCGCGCGTGAAAAGGCGGTCAGCCAGTTCGCCTGGAACCGCGTGTTCGAGGATCTGTGCGCCGTCTATGGCCAACTGACGGGCGAGGCGGCCTTCATGACTCCCGACGCGGAACTGCAGCTGCACTGAGTTTTACGGCGCGCGTTAGGACGGGCTCCCGGTTCGTCCTTCGGACGCCCCGGAATGACGGCGCTGAGTTGTCGATTGAATCTGATGGCGCGATCTGCGCGCGCAGGCGGGGCGCGCCACTTCTTTATAACGATGTCTGAAAAAGAAGTGGCGCGAGTGACGGGGCTCGAACCCGCGACCTCCGGCGTGACAGGCCGGCACTCTAACCAACTGAGCTACACCCGCGTACCTGCGACGAAACTTTTGAGCTGTTTCGAAAGCTGTTTGGGAAGGCGGCGTGCGCCACTCTTTCTATCTCTAGAGAGAGTGGCGCGAGTGACGGGGCTCGAACCCGCGACCTCCGGCGTGACAGGCCGGCAC
>NZ_DALZQC010000021.1:0-11668 GCF_032017145.1 Brevundimonas sp. | reverse complement strand
TCTAACCAACTGAGCTACACCCGCGTTTCCCGGCCGAAGCGGCTGTGCGCCCCGGCGAGGGGCGTCGTTTAGGCGGCCCGACCCAGCGCGTCAAGCGACCTTTTCGGAGAAAGACGCCGGTCAGCGCGACGGGGCTGTGGACGGGGCGACGACGGCCGCCTGTGGCGGACTGTGCGGACCGGCCAGGCCGCCGGCCGCAGGCTCCTGTGCGGCGACGGCGGGGGCGGGCGGCTCGTAATGGACGCCGACGCCAGGCCCCAGCGGCAGGTCCAAGGCGACCCAGGCCGCCACCATGCAAAGTCCCGCGATCAGGAAGGCCCCGGCGTAGGGCAGCATGGTGGCCATCAGCGACCCCAGGCCGAATCGCGGGTCCCACCGCTGGGCGAAGGTCAGGATCAGCGGGAAATAGCTCATCAGCGGCGTGGCGATGTTGGTGACCGAATCGCCCATGCGATAGGCGGCGGTCGTCATCTCGGGCGAGATGCCCAGAAGCATGAACATCGGCACCACGATGGGCGCCAGGGCCGACCACTTGGCCGAGGCCGATCCGATGAACAGGTCGAAGAAGCAGGAGACGAAGACCACGCAGATCAGCAGGAGCGGGGCGGGCAGGGCGATGCTCTTCAGGCCCGCCGCCGCATGGACCGCCAGGATCGGGCCCAGGCCCGACCAGTTGAACATGGCCACGAAATGGGCGGCGAAGAAGGCCAGCACGATATAGGGCGCCAGCTGGGCGATGCCGTCGCGCATCATGGCCACCAGATCGCGGTGCGACTGGATCGCACCCGATCCCGCGCCATAAGCCCCGCCCGCCACGAAGAAGGTGACGGCGAAGAAGGCGACCAGCGAGCGGTAAAGCGGATTGAACCGCTGTTCCGGATCGGCGTCGGGGTCCACGAAGGGCGAGCCGGGCAGGAAGGTGATCAGCGCCCACAGCGCGATCATGCCCAGCACCGCCAGGCCGGCGAAGGCCAGGCCGCGCTTCTCGGCGGCGGTCAGGGGCTGTTTCTCGTCGGCGGCGGGGGCGGCGACGCCCTCGGCCGGCTTCCACACCCCAAGGCGCGGCTCGATGACCCGGTCGGTCAGGAACCAGACGATGGGGGTGAAGACGAAGACGACGCCGACGATGAAGAACCAGTTGCCGGCGATGTTGACCGAATAGGACGGGTCGATCAGCCGGGCGGCCGGCTCGGTGATGCCCAGAATCAAGGCGTCGCTGGCCCCTGGAAACAGATTGCCGGCGTATCCGCCCGACACGGCGGCGAAGCCCGCGGCCAGCCCCGCCAGAGGATGACGCCCCGCTGCGGCGAAGATCACCGCCGCCAGAGGAATGACCACGACATAGGAGGCGTCCGACGCATGGTGGGACACCATGCCGGTGATCACCACGACCGGCGTCAGTATCGCGCGCGGCGCATTCAGCAGGGCGCCGCGAATGGCGGTGGCGAACAGGCCCGTCCGCTCGGCGACCGAAGCCCCGTATATGATGGTGATGACGATCCCCAGCGGCGGGAAGTCGGCCAGGGTGCGCGGCATGCCGATGATCAGCCGCTCCAGATTCTCGCCCGACAGCAGGCTCTGCGCCGCCAGCCGGTCGCCGGTGACGGGATTGACCGCCGACCACCCCAGGCCCGCCCCGATCAGGCTCAGCACGATCAACCCGCCGATCAGCCACAGGAACAGGAAGACCGGATCGGGCAGGCGATTGCCGATCCGTTCGACGGCGTTCAGGGCGCGGCTGGCGACGCTCATTCGGATGACTTTCGGTTACGTAAAGGAGGTCGCCATAGGGCTTTGACCACGCGGGACGCGCAAGCGCCGGGCCTGCGACATATGGCGCGCAAACTTGCGATCCATTCTCAATGAAAAGCCAATGTCCGCAGGGGTTTGAACGGCGACGTTGTTGGGTCTAAGAAGCGCCGAATCCCGCCTCTCCCCGGCGGACGAGGTTCTTCGAATGAACGCATTTCTTCTAGAATATCTGCCCGTGCTGGTGTTCGCCGGCGTCGCGGCCTTCATTGGCATCCTGTTCATCGCGCTGCCGCTGCTGCTGGCGCCGAAGAGCCCGGACAGCGAAAAACTGTCGGCCTATGAGTGCGGCTTCAACGCCTTCGACGATGCGCGCATGAAGTTCGACATCCGCTTCTATCTGGTGTCGATCCTGTTCATCATCTTCGACCTGGAAGTAGCCTTCCTGTTCCCGTGGGCGGTGTCGATGTTCGACCTGTCGCACGCCGGAATGGTGTTCGCCTTCTGGTCGATGATGGTCTTCCTGGGCGTGCTGACCATCGGCTTCATCTACGAATGGAAGAAGGGAGCCCTGGAATGGGAGTAGTCGCCGCTTCCAAGCCCGCCGGCCTGGTGTCCGCATCGGGCGCGCCGCTGGTTCCAGCCGGAGCCGCCGCGCGTTCGACCGTCGAGGGCTATGACCCCAAGGTCCACGACAAGTTCTTCGAGGCCGTGAACATGGAGTTGGGCGAGCGCGGCTATCTGGTGGCCGCCGCCGACGACGTGATCAACTGGGCCCGCACCGGGTCCTTGATGTGGATGACCTTCGGCCTGGCCTGCTGCGCCGTCGAGATGATCCAGATGTCGATGCCGCGTTTCGACGTCGAGCGCTTCGGCATGGCGCCGCGCGCCAGCCCGCGCCAGTCGGACCTGATGATCGTCGCCGGCACCCTGACCAACAAGATGGCCCCCGCCATCCGCAAGGTCTACGACCAGATGCCCGATCCGCGCTATGTCGTGTCGATGGGCAGCTGCGCCAACGGGGGCGGCTACTACCACTACAGCTACAGCGTCGTGCGCGGTTGCGACCGCGTGGTGCCGGTGGACGTCTATGTGCCGGGCTGCCCGCCCACGGCCGAGGCGCTGCTGTACGGCCTGCTGCAACTGCAGAAGAAGATTCGTCGCACGGGGACCATCGACCGATGACCTCTTTGGCTGTTCAGGCCCAGCACGAGGCCGTTCTGACGCCGCTGGGCGCAGAAATGGTTGGGGCTTTGGGTGTCGAGGCCCAGGTGGCCTTTGGCGAACTGACGCTGGTGGCGCCGCGCGAGCGGATCGTCGAGGTGATGACCGCCCTGCGCGATCAGTTCGGGTTCCAGCAACTGCTCGACCTTTGCGGCGTGGACTACCCCGATCGCAAGGAACGGTTCGAGGTGGTCTATCACCTGATGTCGCTGACCCGGAACGCGCGCCTGCGCGTCAAGGTGTCGACCGACGAGGTGCAGCCCGTGCCGTCGATCATCGCCGTCTATCCGGCCGCCAACTGGTTCGAGCGGGAAGCCTACGACATGTACGGCATGCTGTTCTCGGGCCACCCGGATCTGCGCCGCCTGCTGACGGACTATGGTTTCGAGGGGCATCCGCTCCGCAAGGACTTCCCCATGACGGGCTATGTCGAGGTCCGTTACGACGAGGAACAGCGCCGCGTGGTCTATGAGCCTGTCAAGCTGACGCAGGAGTTCCGCACGTTCGACTTCCTGTCGCCGTGGGAAGGCGCCGAATACCCCGCGCCGGTCCTGCCGGGCGACGAAAAGGCGGGAGGCCAGGCGTAATGGCTGACGGAAACCCCACCGTGGCGCCGCTGGGCGTGGATGTGTTCGAGGACGACCTGGACACCCGCACCGCCCATGCGCGCGAGATGGAAGATCGCAAGTTCACCATCAACTTCGGCCCGCAACACCCGGCCGCGCACGGCGTGCTGCGCCTGGTGCTGGAGCTGGACGGGGAGATCGTCGAGCGCGTCGATCCGCACATCGGCCTGCTGCACCGCGGCACCGAAAAGCTGATGGAGGCGCGCACCTATCTGCAGAACGTGCCCTATCTGGACCGGCTGGACTACGTCTCGCCGATGAACCAGGAGCACGCCTTCTGCCTGGCCATCGAGAAGCTGCTGGGCATCGAGGTTCCGTATCGGGCGCAGCTGATCCGCGTCCTGTATTCGGAAATCGGCCGCATCCTGTCGCACATGCTGAACGTGACGACCCAGGCCATGGACGTGGGCGCCCTGACGCCGCCGCTCTGGGGCTTCGAGGAGCGCGAGAAGCTGATGGTGTTCTACGAGCGCGCCTGCGGCGCCCGGCTGCACGCCAACTACTTCCGTCCGGGCGGCGTCCATCAGGACCTGCCGATGGACCTGATCGACGACATCGGCCGCTGGTGCCACGAGTTCCCGCCGGCGCTGAAGGACATCGAAAGCCTCGTCACCGAAAACCGCATCTTCAAGCAGCGCAACGTCGACATCGGCGTGGTGTCGAAGGAACAGGCGCTGGCCTGGGGCTTCACCGGCGTCATGCTGCGCGGATCGGACATCGCCTGGGACCTGCGTAAGTCGCAGCCCTACGAGTGCTACGCCGAGCTGGAGTTCGACGTCGTGGTCGGCAAGAACGGCGACTGCTGGGACCGCTATCTGGTGCGCATCGAAGAGATGAAGCAGTCGGTGCGGATCATGGAGCAGTGCATCCATAAGCTGCGGAACTGCCCCGGCCAGCCGGTGATGGTCGAGAACAACAAGATCGTGCCTCCGCGTCGCGGCGAGATGAAGCGCTCGATGGAATCGCTGATCCACCACTTCAAGCTCTACACCGAAGGCTTCTCGACGCCTGAGGGCGAGGTCTATGCCTCGGTCGAGGCGCCCAAGGGCGAGTTCGGCATCTATCTGGTGTCCGACGGAACCAACAAACCCTATCGCGTGAAGATCTCGGCGCCGGGCTTCCGCTCGCTGCAGGCGATGGACTGGATGAACCGCGGCCACCAGCTGGCCGACGTGTCCGCCATCCTGGGCTCGCTCGACATCGTTTTCGGAGAAGTGGACCGATGAGCGTTCGTCGTCTCGCCAAGGAACAACCCGCCTCTTTCGCCTTTACGGACGACACCATGGCCAAGGCCGAATGGTGGATCAGGAAATACCCGGAAAGCCGTCGTCAGTCGGCGGTGATCCCGGTTCTGTGGTTGGTGCAGAAGCAGGAAGGCTGGGTGTCCGAACCCGCCATCCGCGCCATCGCCGAGCTGCTGGGCATGGCCTATATCCGGGTGCTGGAGGTCGCAACCTTCTACACCATGTTCATGCTGGAGCCGGTCGGCAAGACCGCGCTGATCCAGGTGTGCGGCACCACGCCGTGCATGCTGCGCGGCGCCAATGAACTGATGCGCGTCTGCAAGGAGAAGATCGGTCCCAAGGATCATCTGTCCGCCGACGGCCGCTTCACCTGGCAGGAAGTCGAATGCCTGGGCGCCTGTTCGAACGCGCCGATGGCCCAGATCAACGACTACTATTTCGAAGACCTGACGCCCGAGACCATCGGCCAGATCATCGACGACTTCGCCGCCGGCAAGACGCCGGAGCGGGGTTCCTACATCGGGCGCACCAATGCGGCGCCGGTCGGCGGGGCCAAGACCCTGCTGGACGCCAAACTGTATGACGGCTCGGCCGCCAAACCGATCAAGAAGCTGCCGAACAGCGACCCGGCCCCGGTCGATAAGGCCCCGGCCTGATGTCGCCGCCCGATCTGAACACCGACGAGGGCCGCGCGGCCTATCGCAAGGAACTGCGGGGCGTGGGTCGTCCGTTGCGGGCGGGCGGCCTGGCGATGGTCGTCGGCGCCGCTATGCTGATCCTGATCTCGCGCCAGGGCGTGGTCGGGCCGTGGGCGGTCAACGTCTCCTACTTCATGCTGGCGGCCGGCTGGGCGATGGTCATCGCCGCCATCTGGATGCGCACCCGCCACCACAAGCGCCGTCTGGCGGAAGGACTCTGAGGGCCATGGTCGGCATTCTCGAAGACAAGGACCGGATCTTCACCAACCTGTACGGCTTCCATGACTGGGGCGTAGAGGGGGCGAAGCAGCGCGGGGCGTGGAACGCCACCAAGGACATGCTGGACCTTGGCCGCGACTGGATCATCAACAACGTCAAGGCCTCGGGCCTGCGCGGCCGGGGCGGCGCCGGATTCTCGACCGGCCTGAAGTGGTCGTTCATGCCCAAGGAAGTGAAGGATCGCCCTCACTATCTGGTGATCAACGCCGATGAGTCCGAGCCCGCGACCTGCAAGGACCGCGAGATCATGCGTCATGATCCGCACCTGCTGATCGAAGGCGCGCTGATCGCCAGCTTCGCGATGCAGGCCCACGCCTGCTACATCTATCTGCGCGGCGAATATGTGCTGGAGCGCGAGCGGATGGAGGCCGCCGTCAAGCAGGCCTACGAGGCCAAGCTGATCGGCGACGACAACGTCCATGGCTGGGACTTCCACGTCTATATCCACCACGGGGCAGGGGCCTATATCTGCGGCGAAGAGACGGCCCTGCTGGAATCGCTGGAAGGCAAGAAGGGCCAGCCGCGCCTGAAGCCGCCGTTCCCGGCGGGCGCGGGTCTGTACGGCTGCCCGACCACGGTGAACAATGTCGAGTCCATCGCGGTCGTGGGCACCATCCTGCGTCGCGGCGCCGACTGGTTCGCCGGCTTCGGTCGTCCGAACAACACCGGCACCAAGCTGATGTCCCTATCGGGCCATGTGAACACGCCCTGCGTGGTCGAAGAGGCGATGTCGATCCCGCTGCGTCAGCTGATCGAGGATCACGGCGGCGGCGTTCGCGGCGGCTGGGGCAATCTGAAGGCTATCATCCCCGGCGGCGCGTCCTGCCCGGTCATCACCCGCGAACAGGCCGAGACGGTCCTGATGGACTTCGATTCCATGCGCGAGATGCGCTCGTCGCTGGGCACCGCCGGCGTGACCGTGATGGACGAGTCGACCGACATCGTGAAGGCCATCGCCCGCATCAGCTACTTCTTCAAACATGAGAGCTGCGGCCAGTGCACGCCTTGCCGCGAGGGCACCGGCTGGATGTGGCGGGTGCTGGAGCGGATGGCGGTGGGCGAGGCCGATCCGTCGGAAATCGACCTGCTGCTGGATGTCGCGGGCCAGGTCGAGGGCCACACCATCTGCGCCCTGGGCGACGCCGCCGCCTGGCCGGTGCAGGGCCTGATCCGTCACTTCCGTCACGAGATCGAGGACCGGATCGCCAACTACCGCAGCCGCCGCGCGAGCTTCGCCGGCCACGCCATCGCCGCGGAGTAGGGATGCGCCTTTCGCCCGCCATCGTGATCGGAGCCTTCGCTCTCGCCGCTTGCGGCGAGCGTGACGCTGCGCCCACGCCTGCGGAAAAGGTCTCGGCCGAGGTCAGGACGTCGGACGCCGTGCAGACCGCGCCCAAGGTTCTGACCCCCGGCGAACTGCGCCGCGTGTGCCGTGCGGGCCTGGCCCAGATTCACGGCCAGACGCCGTCGGCCATCACCCTCGACGGGGTGCAGGACGGGGTGGTGCGCGCCTCGTGGCGGGCGCCGGTCGATGGCGGCCGGATGCGCGCCGAATGCCGCGTCGAAAACGATCTGATCGTGTGGAAGCCGCTCGATCTGCCCGATGCAACGCTCGTTCGCTGGATGAACCAGTCGGGCGATCCGGTGATCCGCTACGTCATGGACGGCGATACGATCACCATCACACAGACGCTCCCGGATGGGACGACGGAACGCGCCGATCTGGCCGTTCCCGCTGAAGAAGAGGCCCGCTGATGCCAGTCGCCAAGGTCAACGGCGTCGAAACCGAGTTCGAGCCCGGCATGACCGTGCTCCAGGTCGCCGAACGCGCGGGGCAGGAAATCCCGCGCTTCTGCTACCACGAACGCCTGTCCATCGCCGGCAATTGCCGCATGTGCCTGGTCGAGGTGAAGCCTGGACCGCCCAAGCCCCAGGCCTCGTGCGCGCTTCCGGCCGCCGACGGCCAGGAAATCTTCACCGACACGCCGATGGTCAAGAAGGCCCGCGAAGGGGTGATGGAGTTCCTGCTCATCAACCACCCGCTGGACTGCCCGATCTGCGACCAGGGCGGCGAATGCGACCTGCAGGACCAGTCGGTCGGCTATGGCCGCGACGGTTCGCGCTATTCGGAGAACAAGCGCGCGGTCGAAGAAAAGGCGATGGGTCCGACCATCAAGACCTTCATGACGCGCTGCATCCAATGCACGCGCTGCGTCCGCTTCATCACCGAGGTCGCCGGGGTGCCGGACATCGGCATGATCTCGCGCGGCGAGGACGCCGAGATCACGACCTATCTGGAGAAGTCGGTCGCCTCGGAACTGTCGGGCAACGTCAACGACCTGTGCCCGGTCGGCGCCCTGACGCACCGGCCTTGGCAGTACCATTACCGTCCGTGGGAACTGAAGAAGACCGAGACCATCGACGTCATGGACGCCCTGGGCTCCAACATCCGCGCCGACTATCGCGGGTCCGAGGTCATGCGTGTGCTGCCGCGCGTGAACGAGGGCGTCAACGAAGAGTGGTTGTCGGACAAGAGCCGCTATGTCGTCGACGGCCTGACCGCGCGTCGTCTGGACCGTCCGTGGATCCGCGAGAACGGACGCTTGCGCGCCGCATCGTGGAACGAGGCGCTGGACGCCGTGGCCGCCAAGCTGAAGGCCGCAACTGCCGACCGCATCGGCGTGATCGCCGGCGACCTGCAGGACGCCGAATCGATGAAGGCGTCGCTGGACCTGTTCCGCGCTTTGGGCTCGAACAACACCGACTGCCGCCAGGACGGCGCCGCCCTGGGCCATGGCCCGCGCGAGGGCTGGCTGTTCAACTCCGGCCTGGAAGGCATTGAAAAGGCTGACGCCATCCTGATCGTCGGGGCCAATCCCCGCGTCGAGGCGCCGCTGCTGAATGCCCGCCTACGCAAGACCTGGCTGAAGGGCGATGTCGAGATCGGCGTCATCGGCGAACAGGCCGACCTGACGTTCGACTACGCCTATCTGGGCGCAGGCACGCAGACCCTGGCCAAGCTGCCGAAGTCGGCGATGGATTTCCTGACCAAGGCCGAGCGGCCGGCGATCATCGTCGGCGCCGGCGCGTTGGGCGGGGAGGGCGGTCCGGCCGTCCTGAACGCCCTGGGTGCCCTGGCGAAAAAGGTCGGCGCCGTCGCGGACGGCTGGAACGGCTTCAACGTCCTGCACCATGCCGCGTCGCGCGTCGCCGGTCTGGACATGGGCTTTGTCCCGGCCGAGGGCGGCCTGACCGTCGCCGAGATGCTGAAGCCCGACGCGCTGGACGTGCTGTTCCTGCTGGGCGCCGACGAGGTCGATCCGACCGGCTCCAACGCCTTCCGCGTCTATCTGGGCAGCCACGGCGACCGGGGCGCGCACGGCGCCGACGTCATCCTGCCGGGCGCGGCCTATACCGAGAAGTCGGGCCTTTACGTCAATACCGAGGGCCGCGTGCAGATGGCCGAACGGGTGGTGTTCCCCAAGGGCGAGGCCAAGGAAGACTGGGCCATCATCCGCGCCCTGTCCGCACGGGTCGATCAAACCTTGCCCTACGACACGCTGGAGCAACTGCGCGCCAAGCTGATGGGCGATCATCCGACCTTCGGCCGGATCGACTATCTGCCCGCACCGGCGGCGTTCGACGTGGCCTCGCTGGGCGCCGAGGGCGATCTGGGCGATCGCGCCTTCGGCTCGGTCGTGACCGACCCCTATCTTTCCAACCCGATCGCGCGCGCCAGCGCGACGATGGCCGAGTTGTCCGCCCTGCGGATCGCCCCGGTCGCTCTGGCGGCGGAGTAAGTCATGGACCCCGTTTCCTTCTGGGCCACCCCGCTGGGCTGGACGCTGATCACGCTCGGTCAGGTCCTGCTGATCACCGTCGGCGTGCTGATCGCCGTCGCCTTCCTCCTGCTGGCCGACCGCAAGGTGTGGGCCGGCGTGCAGATGCGTAAAGGACCCAACGTCGTCGGTCCGTTCGGCCTGCTGCAATCCTTCGCGGACATGATCAAGTTCGTGCTGAAGGAGGTCGTGATCCCGGCCGGCGCGGACAAGGCGGTCTTCATCATCGCCCCGATCATCACGGTGATCCTGGCCTTCATGGCCTGGGCGGTCATTCCGTTCGCCCCCGGCTGGGTGGTGTCGGACCTGAACGTCGGCATCCTGTACATCTTCGCGGTCTCGTCGCTGGGCGTTTACGGCATCATCATGGGCGGCTGGGCTTCGAACTCGAAGTATCCGTTCCTGGGCTCGCTGCGTTCGGCGGCGCAGATGGTGTCCTATGAGGTCTCGCTGGGCCTGATCATCATCAATGTGATCCTGCTGGCCGGCACCATGAACCTGTCGGCCATCGTCGACAGCCAGAAGGGCATGTTCTGGAACTGGTACGGCTTCGGCGGCGGCGCCGACACCTGGCCGCTGGTCGTGATCCTGTTCCCCATGTCGATCATCTTCTTCATCTCGGCCCTGGCCGAGACCAACCGCCCGCCGTTCGACCTGCCCGAGGCCGAGTCCGAACTGGTCGCCGGTTATCAGGTCGAATACAGCTCGACACCGTATCTGCTGTTTATGATGGGCGAGTACGTCAACATCGTCTTCATGTCGGCCATGATCAGCCTGCTGTTCTTCGGCGGCTGGAACCCCGGCGTGCCGCAAGCCTGGATGGACGGACTGCCGGCCTGGATCGCCTATGCGATCTATCTGCTGACCTTCATGGCCAAGACCGTCTTCTGGTTCGTCATGATCTCGATGGTGAAGGCCTTCGTGCCGCGCTATCGCTACGATCAGCTGATGCGTCTGGGCTGGAAGATCTTCCTGCCGACCTCGCTGGTGGCGGTCGTCATCGTCTCGGCCTGGCGCGTGTTCGTGGTGGGGTCGTGATGGTCGCGCCGAAGACGCCTGCTCTCAAGGATAAGTGCTGATGTTCACCCGTATCGTCCAGGCGACCAAGGGCGCGATGATGCTGGACGTCATCGGCGCCATCGGCCTGTCGCTGAAATATATGGCGCGGCCGAAGATGACCGTGAACTATCCGTTCGAGCGCAATCCGCAGTCGCCGCGCTTCCGGGGCGAGCACGCCCTGCGCCGCTATGCGAACGGCGAGGAACGCTGCATCGCCTGCAAGCTGTGCGAGGCCATCTGCCCGGCCCAGGCCATCACCATCGAGGCCGAACCGCGGGCCGACGGCAGCCGCCGCACGACCCGCTACGACATCGACATGGTCAAATGCATCTACTGCGGCCTGTGCCAGGAAGCCTGCCCGGTGGACGCCATCGTGGAAGGGCCGAACTCGGAGTTCGCCGTCGAGACGCGCGAGGAGTTGCTCTACGACAAGCAACGCCTGCTCGATAACGGCGACCGCTGGGAACGGCAGATCGCCAAGAATCTGGAACTCGACGCGCCTTACCGCTAAGGCGCTCACGCTAACGGGTCGGCGATTCCTGAAAGGGGGTCGCGGCCGATACGAAAGGGGCTTCGTCCCGACATGCTGCAAGGCATAGCCTTCTATCTGCTGGCGGCGGTCGCCACGGTTTCCGGCCTTCTGGTCGTGACCGCGCGCAACCCGGTGCACAGCGTGCTGTGGTTGATCCTGGCCTTCTTCTCGTCGGCGGGTCTGTTCGTCCTGCTGGGGGCCGAGTTCCTGGCGATGCTGCTGGTCGTTGTCTATGTGGGCGCGGTCGCGGTGCTGTTCCTGTTCGTCGTCATGATGCTGGACGTGGACTTCCTGAAGCTACGCGAGGGCTATGCGCGCTATCTGCCGCTGGGGGCGATCATCGCCGCCGTGCTGCTGGCCGAGATGATCGTCGTGTCGGTCGCCGTGGTGCAGGGCGGGGCGGCGGCGGGCCTGCCGG
>NZ_DALZQC010000020.1:0-39123 GCF_032017145.1 Brevundimonas sp. | reverse complement strand
GCGTCGCGGCGGGTTCGGGGGCGGCGGGCGGCGCATCCTGGCGTCCGCAACCGGCGGCCAGCAGCGCCAGGGCCATCGTCCCGATCATCCAGCACCGCATCGCGTTTGGTCCCTCGCCGCTTGCGCCCACGCAGGCTTTAGAGGCTTTTAGGCCCGGAACCGCAACCCATGGATTCCCCATGCCGACGCATTCGGACCGCACCCGCCTGATCGCTTCCGCCACGCGCCGGGGTCAGGGCCGCCGCCCGGTCAATCCCCCGCTGGAACGCGCCTCGACGATGCTCAACGACTCCGCCGCCGTCATGCGCGACGAGACGGACGGCCCGACCTATGGACTTTCGGGCACCAGCGCGGCGCGGCGACTTCGTCTTGCCCTGGCCGATCTGGAAGGCGCCGACGAGGTCTTCCTGGTTCCCTCTGGCCTGGCTGCGGTCACGGTTCCGTTGCTGGCCCTGCTGCGACCCGGCGACGAGGTGGTGACGACCGACGCCGTCTATGGGCCGACCCGCCGTTTCCTCGGCCGCTATCAGGCCGCGCGCGGCGTCACGACCCGGTTCCTGCCCGCCGACGCCGATGCGGCGACAGTTATTGCGGCGCTGGGCGACCGCACGCGACTGGTGCTGATGGAATCGCCCGCGTCCCTGACCTTCGACATGGTCGATGTGGCGGCGGTGGCTGCCGCCTGCCGCGCGCGCGGCGTGCTGACCGTCATGGACAACACCTGGGCGGCGGGCCTGGCCTATCGCCCCCTCGCCCACGGCGTCGATGTCAGCGTCCAGGCCGTGACGAAATATGTCGGCGGCCATTCCGACGTCTTGATGGGCAGCATCGCCGTCGACGCCCCCGCCTGTCGCCGCGCCATCGCCGACGCCATCGAGGATTTGGGCTGGCACGTCTCGCCCGACGACGCCTGGCTGGCCATGCGTGGCCTTCGCACCCTGCCGCTGCGCTATGCCGAACAGGCGCGTTCGGCCCTGAAGGTCGCCGAGTGGCTTCAGGCGCGCCCCGAGGTTTCGCGCGTCCTCTATCCGCCCCTGCCCGGCGCGGCCGGTCATGACCTGTGGATCCGCGACTTCACCGGCGCCGCCTCGCTGATGGGCGTGGTGATGAAGGGCGGCGACACGGCGGCGGGCGAGGCCTTCCTGGACGCCCTGACCCTGTTCGGCCTCGGCTATTCCTGGGGCGGGTTCGAAAGCCTGATCACGCACGAGACGCACCAGATGGCTTATCGCGCCCATCCGCCGGCGCTGGAGGGCGAACTGATCCGGCTGCACATCGGGCTGGAGGAGCCGGCCGACCTGATCGCCGATCTGGAGGTCGGCCTGGGCGCCTTTCGCGCCGCGCTCACCCTTCCTTAAGCGCGACGACGGACTGTCCGTCCGTGCGCGCCTCGCCCGTCCAACCCCCGGATGATTCGCCGCCGCTGTGGGAACAGCTGGCGGCCGGCTTCGTCGTCTTCATGCTGACCGGCGCCCTGATCGCGCCCGTGATCGCGCCGGACCAGGCCGAGACGCCGGTGCTGCGACTGATCTGGCTGCCGGTCTATGCGGTCACGGCCGGCCTTCTCGTCTTCCGTTTCGACAAGGTGATCCGCGCCTGGCCCGCCTGGCTGATGGTCGGCGCCCTGGTCGCCCTGGCCTATGTGTCCCAATACTGGTCGATCGACCCCGAAGTCACCGACCGCCGCGTCATCGCCATGGCGATCAACAGCGCATTCGCGGTCTATCTGGGGGCCGTGTTTCGTGGCGCCGCCCTGCCCCGCGTCCTGATGCACACCTGTCTGGTGATGGCGGTGGGCAGTCTGATCATGGTGTTCGCCTATCCCAAGGTGGGCGTGCACCAGTTCGACAACGCCGGTCTCTGGCGCGGCCTGTGGTACGAGAAAAACCAGATGGGCCTGGTCATGGTGGTCGGCGCGGTCTCTGCGGCCGCCTGTCTGGCGGCCGACCAGATCGCCGCCCATGGACGCAAGCCCTGGGCCGCGTTGCTGACCTTGATCCTGACCGTCATCCTGGTCCTGGCGACCCAGTCCAAGACCTCCCTGCTGTGCCTGATGATCGGCGTCGGCATGGTGGGCGGCTGGTGGGTGTTGAAGCAAGGCGGCGCGGCCGTGACCATTGTGGCGTTGTGGGCCGGAGTGGTCGGCATCGTCGGCGGCGGCTGGGCGTGGCACGTCGCCTCGGCCTCCATCCTCCAGGCCCTGGGCAAGGACCCCTCCCTGACCGGCCGGACCCTGATCTGGGAGGCCCTGATGCGCAAGGTGGCCGAACGCCCCTGGACCGGCTTCGGCTTCAGCGCCTTCTGGGGCGTCGACTCGGTCCCGGCGCGCGAAATCCGCATCCAGACCCAGTGGCCGGTGCCCAGCGCCCACAACGGCTGGATCGACCTTCTGGTGCAGTTGGGCTGGCCCGGCGCGATCGCGGTCGCGGCCCTGATCGTCATCGCCGCCGTCATGATCCTGGCCCGGACCAACGGCCTCGGTGCGCGCGAGGGCTATTGGAGCATCGGCTATCTATCGGTCTTCGTGGCGCTCAGCCTGTCCGAAAGCGTGCTGCTGAACCACGCCAGCCTGCCCTGGTCACTGATGCTGGCCATTCTGACGCGGGCCGTGACCTTCGATCCTGCACCGTTGCGCGCCCCGCTTGCTCGACCGGCCGCACGGGCCTACCAGAACCGGCCCCGAATCGCCTCAGACTATGTGAATGGCCGCCGACCTCTTCGCTTTTGACGACGAACCCGAAGCTCGCAAACCCGAGCCTTCCAAGCCTGTTGTGACGCCACCGCCTGCGGCTGCGCCCGTTGTGGCCCCCATACCTGCCCCCCCGCCTGTTCAGGCCACGGCGACCACGGCGGCCGCCACCGGCTATTCCGCCTCGTCCATCGAAGTGCTGGAGGGGCTGGAGCCTGTCCGCAAACGCCCCGGCATGTATATCGGCGGCACCGACGAACGCGCCCTGCACCATCTGTTCGCCGAAGTCCTCGATAACGCGATGGACGAGGCCGTGGCCCGCCACGCCAAGCTGATCACCGTCGATCTGGACGCCGAAGGCTATCTGTCCGTACGCGACGACGGGCGCGGCATCCCGGTCGATCCCCACCCGAAACATCCCGGCAAGTCGGCGCTGGAGGTGGTGATGACCGTCCTCCACTCGGGGGGCAAGTTCTCGGGCAAGGCCTATGAGACCTCTGGCGGTCTGCACGGCGTCGGCGTCTCGGTCGTCAACGCCTTGTCGGAACATCTGGACGTCACCGTCTGGCGCGACGGGTTCGAGTGGAAGCAGTCCTTCTCGCGCGGCCACGTCCTGGGCCCCATCCAGCAGGTCCAGCCCTCGAAGAAGAAGGGCACCCTGATCCGGTTCAAGCCGGACGAGGAAATCTTCGGCATGGGCGCGGCCTTCAAGCCCGCCCGCCTGTTCCGCATGGCGCGGTCCAAGGCCTATCTGTTCCGTGGCGTCGAGATCAAATGGACCTGCGCGCCGGACCGGATCACCGACGCCACCCCGACCCAGGCCCTGCTCCACTTCCCCGGCGGTCTGGCCGACGCCCTGGCCGACCGCATCGGCCAGCTTGAAACCGTCACCCCCACCTTCGCCGGTCGCGCCGAGCGTCAGGGCGAGGCGGGCGCCTTCGAATGGGCCGTCACCTGGTCGCCCATTGGCTTCGGCGAGGCCGACGGCTTCATCCAGTCCTACTGCAACACCGTCTCGACCCCCGACGGCGGCACGCACGAGGCGGGCTTCCGCGCCGCCCTGGTCAAGGGGCTGAAGGCTTATGGCGAACTGACCAACGAGAAGCGCGCGAGCATCATCACCGCCGAAGACGTCATCGCCAACGCCGGCGCCCTGATCAGCGTCTTCATCCGCAATCCCGAGTTCCAGGGTCAGACCAAGGACCGCCTGTCTTCGCCTGAAGGCGCGCGTCTGGTCGAACAGCTGCTGCGCGACCCGTTGGACCACTGGCTGACCGAAAGCCCCAAACAGGCCAACGCCCTGCTGGGCTTCGTCGTCGATCGCGCCGAGGACCGCCTGCGTCGTCGCAAGGACAAGGAGGTCCAGCGCGCCGCCGCCACCCGCAAGCTGCGCCTGCCGGGCAAGCTGTCGGACTGCAGCCGTCAGGCCGCCGAAGGCACCGAACTGTTCATCGTCGAAGGCGATTCGGCCGGAGGCTCGGCCAAACAGGCGCGCGACCGCACCACCCAGGCCATCCTGCCCCTGCGCGGAAAGATCCTGAACGTGGCCTCGGCCACCGCCGACAAGCTGCGCCAGAACGTCGAACTGTCCGACCTGGCCCTGGCGCTGGGCGTCCAGCCCGGCAATCGCTTCAACATCGACGATCTGCGCTACGAGCGGATCGTCATCATGACCGACGCCGACGTGGACGGAGCCCACATCGCCGCGCTGCTGATCACCTTCTTCTACCGCGTCATGCCCGAGACGATCCGCCAGGGCCGGGTCTTCATGGCCCTGCCGCCGCTCTACCGGATTTCGGCCGGCCCGCTCAGCGAATACGCCCGCGACGACGCGCACCGCGACGAACTGCTGGCCACCGTGTTCAAGGGCAAGAAGACCGAGATCGGCCGGTTCAAGGGCCTGGGCGAAATGATGGCGTCCCAGCTCAAGGAAACCACCATGGACCCGAAGAAGCGGACCCTGGCGCGCATCACCGTTCCCGACGCCGAATCCAGCGTCCAGGATCTGGTCGAGCGCCTGATGGGCAAGCGGGCCGACGCCCGTTTCCAGTTCATTCAGGAAAACGCGCAGTTCGTGAAGGAAGAACTGGACGTCTGACGCCATCGCGGCTCTTCCAACGAACGGCGACGCCTGACACAAGGGGGGCATGAGCACGACCGCCCCCTCATCCGCCGTCCTTGACGACCTGAAGGCCGCCCTGGGTTCCGGCGGCTGGACCCAGGACCCGGACGTCATCGCCCCCTTCCTGACCGAATGGCGCAATCGCTGGACCGGGAATACGCCGATCCTGCTGACCCCTCGGTCGACGGAGGAGGTCGCCCGCGCCGTGGCCATCTGCGCGCGCCAGGGCGTAGCCATAACGCCCCAGGGCGGCGGCACCGGCCTGGTCGGCGGCCAGGTTCCCTTCGGCGAAGTCCTGCTGTCGCTGAAGAAGATGCGCGCCATCCGCGACGTCACCCCGCTGGACGACGCCATGACGGTCGAGGCCGGTCTGACCCTGCTGGAGGCCCAACAGGCGGCGACGGCGGCGGGCCGCTATTTCCCGCTCAGCCTGGCGGCCGAAGGCTCGGCCACCATCGGCGGCGTGATCTCCACCAATGCCGGCGGCACCCAGGTTCTGCGCTACGGCATGATGCGCGATCTGGTGCTGGGGATCGAAGCCGTCATGCCCAATGGCGAGGTCTTCAACGGCCTGAAGCGGCTGCGTAAGGACAACACCGGCTATGATCTGAAGCAGCTCTTGATCGGCGCCGAGGGCACCCTGGGCGTCGTCACCGCCGCCACCCTGAAGCTGTTCCCCATCATGCGGTCGCGCGCCGTGGCCATCGTCGGTCTGGAAACCGCCGCCGCCTCGGTCGAATTGCTGGCCCGCGCCAAGGCCGAGACCGGCGGCGGGGTCGAGGCTTTCGAGCTGATGAAGCGCCTGGGCATGGAACTGGTGCTCAAGAACATTCCCGACACGCGCGAGCCGCTGGAATCGACCCCCGACTGGTACGTCCTGATCGAAATCGCCTCGGGCACGCCCGGCGGCGCCGAGGTCCAGCTTGAACGCCTGCTCGAGGTCGCCTTCGAAGAGGGTCTGATCAACGACGCCGCCATCGCCCAGAACGACGCCCAGCGCGCCGCCTTCTGGCGTCTGCGCGAAGAACATTCGGCGGCGCTCAAGCCCGAGGGCGGCGGCTGGAAGCACGATGTCTCGGTCCCCATCAGCCGCATCGCCGACTTCATCGACGAAGCCTCCGCCGCCGTGGACCGCTTCCATCCCGGCGCCCGCATCTCGGTCTTCGGCCACGTCGGCGACGGCAATCTGCACTACGACATCCTGCCGGGTGTCGGGCAGGACATCCCCGCCTTCATCGGCCGCTGGAAGGAAGGCTCTCAGGTCGTCCACGACGTCGTCGCCCGCTACGACGGCTCGATCTCGGCCGAACACGGCCTGGGCCGGCTGAAGACCGAGGAAGTGCGCCGCTACAAGTCGCCTCTCGAAATCGAAACCATGGCCGCCATCCGCCGGGCCATCGACCCCAACCGCATCATGAACCCCGCGGTGCTTTTCTGAAGCCACGCGTCCTCCCCACTTGTGGGGAGAGGGACCGCGAAGCGGTGGAGGGGCTCTTGAAGCCCCACAGACGATGGTGATGCGGTGAAGAGCCCTCCGTCTCTCCGCTGTGCTTTGAGCCACCTCCCCGCTCCGCAGGGAGGAGACGATGTCCCGTCGCCGCACCCGGTTCAAATCGTCGTCGAAGCGGCCTATGTGGGCGGCTTCGACACGGAGCCTTGTCTTGCTGATCGTTCTTTCCCCCGCCAAGCGACTGGACTTCACCCCGGCCGACCCGGCCCTGCCCGGTTCCGACCGCCGCTTCATGGAAGACACCGACAGTCTGGCCAAGACCGCCCGGCGTCAGACCAAGGCCGATCTGCGCCGGTTGATGGGGATTTCCGACGATCTGGCGACCCTGAACGTCGAACGGTTCAAGGCCTTCGAATCCGAATCGACCGACGGCGTTCAGGCCGCCTTCGCCTTCGCCGGCGACGTCTATGAAGGGCTGAAGGCGCGCGAACTGGACGCCGAGGCCCTGGACTTCGCCCAGGCGCACGTCCGCATCCTGTCGGGCTTCTATGGCCTGTTGCGTCCGCTGGACCGGATCCAGCCGTATCGGCTGGAGATGGGCACGCGCCTGAAAACCCGGCGCGGAAGCAGCCTCTACGACTTCTGGGGCGACCGCATCTCCAAACAGTTGAATGCCGACGCGGCCGACCAGCCCGATCCGACCCTGGTGAACCTGGCCAGCCAGGAGTATTTCGGCGCCGTGGACGCCAAGGCGCTGAACCTGCCGGTCGTCACGCCGCAGTTCCGCGAGGAAAAGAACGGCGAGACCCGCATCGTCTCCTTCTTCGCCAAGAAGGCGCGCGGCGCCATGACCCGTTTCGCGATCGACGAACGGGTGGAACGGGTCGAGGACCTGAAGGCTTTTGATCGCGACGGCTATCGTTTCGACAAGGCCGCATCGACCGACAGCGACTGGATATTCATCAGGTCGGGAAATTCTTGATCCCCGGCGCTCCATTCCGCTAGTCTCGACCGAAAGATCATAAGGGCGGACCCATGTCAGAACGGCCTCACTCCTCGACTGAAGACCAGGCCTCGCCGCTTCGCCAGATCGGCGACCTGTCCGGTCAGGTCGCGGTCGTCACCGGCTCCACCTCCGGCATCGGCCTGGCTCTGGCGCGGGCGGTGGCGGCGGCGGGCGGCGACGTGGTGCTGAACGGGCTGGGCGATCCGGCCGAGATCGAACGCACGCGCGCCGATCTGGAGAGCTCGTCCGGGCGGCGCGTCCTCTATCATCCGGCGGACATGACCCAGGGCGACCAGATCGCGGACATGGTCGCCTTCGCTCATTGCGAGCTTGGTCGGCTGGACATCCTGGTCAACAACGCCGGCATCCAGCACGTCGAATCCGTCGAGAACTTCCCTGCCGATCAGTGGGAGAAGATCATCGCCATCAACCTGTCCTCGGCCTTCTACGCCACGCGCGCCGCCATCCCGATCATGAAGGCCCAGGGGCGCGGTCGGATCGTCAACATGGCCTCGGCCCACGGCCTGGTCGCCAGTCCGTTCAAGTCGGCCTATGTGGCGGCCAAACATGGGATCGTCGGCTTCACCAAGACCGTGGCGCTGGAGTTGGCGCGCGACAACATCACCTGCAACGCCATCTGCCCCGGTTTCGTCGAGACGCCCATCGTGTCGAAACAGATCGCCGACCAGGCCCGCACCCGCAACATGAGCGAGGAGCAGGTGCTGACCGACGTCATCCTGGCCGCCCAGCCGACCAAGCGGTTCGTGACGACCGAGGAGTTGACCGGAATCTTCCTCTATCTGGTCAGCGATCTGGGCGCCTCGGCCAACGGCGCAAGCTTCTCCATCGACGGCGGCTGGACCGCACAATAAGGTCTGATAGGCAGGGGCAGACGCGGGGGCGACATGGCGATCTTCAGACGCAAGCCCCCCCAACCGGCGGACACGACCGCTCAGCCACCCGGCAAACGACCGATCTGTCTGGCGCTTCAGGGGGGCGGCGCCCACGGCGCCTTCCAGTGGGGCGTGCTGGATCGATTGCTTGAAGATGACCGGCTCGACGTTCGCGCCATCTCGGGCGTCTCGGCCGGCGCGATGAACGCCGCCGCCCTGGTGTCCGGCTTGGCCGCGGGTGACGGCCGGGCCGCCCTGGACAGGCTGTGGCGCGAGGTGAACCAGTCGGGCGGTCGCAACGTCTTCGGCGACAGCGCCATCTGGAATGCCGCCCAGCCGCCGGACTGGATGAAGGACAATCTCTTCTGGCGCGCCGGCGAGACGCTGGCCCTGTCGATGAGCCCCTATGAATTCAATCCCCTGAACCACAATCCTCTGAAGCGGGTTCTAAAGGCCGCCGTCGACTTCGGCGCCGTCCAAGCGTCCGACATCAAGCTGTTCGTCGCCGCTACGGCCGTGCGTCAGGCCCGGGCGCGAGTCTTCACCTCCGCCGAGATCAACGCCGACGTGCTGATGGCGTCGGCCTGTCTGCCGCACCTGTTCCAGGCGGTCGAGATCGAAGGCGAACCCTATTGGGACGGCGGCTATCTGACCAATCCGCCGCTGTGGCCTCTGACGGGCGAGGATACGCCTGACGACGTGCTTCTGGTCACCCTGAACCCCATGGCTCGCGACGAAACGCCCCGCAGCGCATCCGACATCATGGACCGACTGAACGAGATCGTCTTCAACGCCCCATTGGTCGCCGAGCTTCGCGCCATCGCCATCGCGGGTGAGATGATCGGTCAGGGTCAGATCGATGTGGGCGGCCAGGGGCCATATCGCCACGTTCGCATGCACGCCATCGAGGCGGATCGCTGGCTGTCGGACCTGTCGCTGCGGACCAAGTTCAACACCGAATGGAGCTTCCTGAACGACCTGAAGACGCGCGGTCGCGCCGCCGCCGACGAATGGCTGGACAGTTGTCTGGGCGCCGTCGGGCGTCACGCCAGCGTCGATATGCAGGCCCGCTTCGGTTAGCCGACGAAACCGGCGGCCCGTCGCAGGCGGTCGTTGATGGCCTCGCCCAGTCCCGTCGCCGGGATCGGCGACACGGCGATGCCGACCGGCCGGGTGCGATCCGCCTCGCGCAGCAGCCGAAACAGATTGGCCGCCGCCTGCGCCAGATCGCCGTTAGGGCTCAGGCTCCAGCGCGCCTCGCCCACACCGGGGCCGAACCCCAGCAGGATTTCGCCCGGCCTTGCGGCGTCCGCTGCAATCCGCACCGGAGCGTCCGGCGCATAGTGCAGCGCCAGCCGTCCTGGAGAACGGCGCCCCTCCCCGCTGTCGGCGAGAGGCCCGACCACGGTCTCGATCTGGGCCCGCGTCACCGCGCCGGGCCGCAGCAAGGCGACACGGCCGTCCAGCACCGACACGACCGTGCTTTCCAGCCCCACCTGACACGGCCCGCCATCGACGGCGGCGGCGACGGCGAAACCGGTCTCTTCCACCGCATCGTCGAAGGTCGTAGGGCTGGGCCGTCCCGAACGGTTGGCGGAAGGCGCCACGACCGGCCCGCCGAACGCCGCCAGAACCGCCCGAGCCATCGGATGGGCCGGAACGCGGATCGCCACGCTGTCCAGACCGGCGCGAGCCAGGTCGCAGACCCGCCCTGCATCCCGAGCAGGCGCCACGATCGTCAGCGGTCCCGGCCAGAAGGCGTCGGCCAGAGCCTGCGCCCTGGCGTCGAACACGGCGATCTCCGCCGCCGCCGCCGCATCCGCGACATGCGAGATCAACGGATTGAACCGCGGCCGGCCCTTGGCTTCGAAGATCGCCGTGACCGCCTTCGGATAGCCGGCGTCGGCGCCCAGGCCATAGACCGTCTCGGTCGGCAGCAGGATCAGCGCCCCGGCCTTCAGGGCGTCTGCGGCCTCTTGCGGAGTCGCGCTCATGGTCGGCGCGGGATCAGCGGGATCATCCGGTGCAGCACATTGTCCCGGTCGATGAACTGATGCTTCAGCGCCGCCAGGACGTGCAGGACGATCAGGACATAAAGCCCCTTCACCGCCAGGCCATGGACGGCCATCAGGCCGCGCGCCGCCTCTCGCCCCCCGCCGATGGGCAGCAACGGCCATTCGAACAGGCCGAACCATTGAATGTCGCGACCGCCGGCCGAAGACGCCAGCCAGCCGGTCATCGGAATGACGATCAGCGCCAGATAGAACAGCACATGGGTCGCCCGCGCCGCCAGCCGCTGCCAGCGCGGCAGGTCGGACGGCAGGGCGATGGCGGGATTGGCCAGACGCCAGCCGATGCGGACCAGCGTCGCCACCAGGATCGTCAGACCCAGCGACTTGTGCAGCATGACGAACTGGCCAGACAGCGGCCCCTGGGTATTCTCGTGCGCCGTGATCAGCAGCACCTGGATCAGGACCGCCGCCGCGATGCCCCAGTGCAGAACCAGCGACACGGTCGAATATCGATTTCGCGGTTCGCCCATGGCTTCCCTTCCGTGACGGCACTACGTCACCTTGCGCAGAGACGGGGCGCGTCGCCAAGACGCTTGCGACACCCCGCCTCGACGCGGCACTTAGGCCGCAAAGACGATTGAGGAAACCCATGACCTACCGCGCGCCCGTTCGAGACCTGGCCTTCACCCTGGAAGCCGTCGCCGGCATGGCCGACGTCGCCGCGACCGGCGCCTTTCCCGACTATGACGCCGACGTCGCCGCCGCCGTGATCGAGGCCGCCGGCCAGTTTTCCGAAGAGGTGCTGGCGCCCCTGAACCGCATCGGCGACCAGCAGGGCTCGACCTACGCCAACGGCGCCGTCACGGCCGCGCCGGGTTTCGCCGACGCCTATCGCCAGTTCGCCGCCGGCGGCTGGACCGGCCTGTCCGCCCCGGTCGAGGCCGGAGGCCAGGCAATGCCCAAGGCGCTGGAGCTGGCCGCCTATGAGACCGTCCACGCCGCCAACATGGCGTTCGGCCTGTGCCCCATGCTGTCGCTGGCCGCGATCGAGGCGTTGGAGCAGGTCGGCACGCCCGAGCAGAAGTCGAAATACCTGACCAAACTGGTCACCGGCGAATGGACCGGCGCCATGGTCCTGACCGAGCCGGGCGCCGGGTCGGACCTGGGCGCCTTGACCGCAACCGCCACGCCGACCGGCGATGGCACCTATGCGCTGAACGGCCAGAAGATCTTCATCACCTGGGGCGATCACGACGCCACCGACAACATCGTCCACCTGGTGCTGGCCAGACTGCCCGACGCGCCCAAGGGGCCCAAGGGGATCAGCCTGTTCCTGACGCCCAAGTTCGCGGTCAAGGATGACGGAAGCCTGGGCGACCGCAACGCCTTCCGCCCGGTCGGGATCGAGCACAAACTGGGCATCCACGCCTCGCCCACCTGCGTCATGAGCTATGAGGGCGCCCGCGCCGAACTGGTCGGGCAACCGAACCAGGGTCTGGCCCACATGTTCGTCATGATGAACGCCGCCCGTCTGGCTGTGGGCGTCGAGGGCGTCGGCGTCGCCGAACGCGCCTATCAGCACGCCCTGGCCTATGCGCTGGAACGTCGTCAGGGTCGCTCGGTCTGGACCGGAGAGGCCAATGCTCCGATCTTCGATCACCCAGATGTGCGCCGGATGCTGGGTGTCATGAAGGCCAAGATTTCGGCCGCCCGCGCCATATGCCTATCCACCGGCGTCGCCGCCGATCTGGCGCGACACGCGGCCACGGAAGAGGAGCGCCGCCGCTGGAAGGGCCGCGAAGACCTGTTCACCCCCATCGCCAAGGCCTGGTCCACCGACATCGGGTGCGAGGTGGCCTCGATGGGCGTGCAGGTCCACGGCGGCATGGGCTTCATCGAGGAGACCGGCGCGGCCCAATACTATCGCGACGCCCGCATCGCTCCGATATACGAAGGCACCAACGGCATCCAGGCCATGGACCTGGTCGGGCGCAAGCTGTCGATGGACGGCGGCGAATCGGCCAAGGCCCTGATCGCCGATATGAAGGCGACGCTCGCCGACCTCGGCGCGGTCTATTCCGGCAAGCCCGTCGAACGGTTCGCCACGGCCATCGAGGCGGTGGAGGACGCCACCCTGTGGCTGCTGGACCAGAAGGCCGATGCGAATGCGGCGGCCGACGTGCTGGCCGCCGCCGACGCCTATCTGAAACTGCTGGGCGACGTCGTCGGCGGCTGGATGCTGGCCAAGGGCGCGTTGGCGGCCAAGGCCCGGCTGGACGCCAAGGACGGCGATCCGGCCTGGCTGCAGGGCAAGCTGGACCTCTACGAAATCTACGCCGCCAATGTGCTGGGCCACGTCTCCAGCCGCCTGGCGGCCGTGGGCCAGGGCGGCGCCTTGCTGCAACGCCTGTCGGTCGAGGCGCTGGCGGGCTGAACCGCTTGCCGCCTCATTGACCTTCGTCGTCGGAGGCCCGCAAGGTGCGGCCTTCGACCTTCAAATGCGGGAGCGACCGATGAACCGTCGGCAAGTGATCATGTCCACGGCAGCCACGGCCTTGGCCGCCTCGGCCGCCCCCGCCCTCGCCCGCCAACCTGCCGGAGCCTCGATGCCCCAACCGCCCGTCGCCAAGAAGATTCCCGTCGTCATCGAACAGTTGGGCCGCACCCGCACCGACGACTATCAATGGATGAAGGACGATAACTGGCAGGCGGTTCTGCGCGACCCGACCCTGATCAAGGCCGAGGTCAAGGCGCATCTGACGGCCGAGAACGCCTATCGCGAGGCCATGATGGCCTCCACCCTGCCGTTGCAGCAGACGATGTTCGCCGAGATGCGCGGCCGGATCAAGGAAGACGACAGTTCGGTCCCCGCGCCGGACGGCGGCTGGAACTACTACGTCGAATACAAGACCGGCGATCAGCACCCGCGCTATATGCGGGTCGAACGCCAGGGCACATGGATGGTGGACGGCCAGCCGGTCACGAAAAACTTCGTCATGGCTCCAACCCCGCAACTGCTGCTGGACGCCAATGTCCTGGCCCAGGGCAAGGCTTACTCGGAGGTGTCGGCCGCCTCGCACAGCCCCGACCACACCCTGTTCGCCTATGCCGAAGACGCCCAGGGGTCGGAGGTCCACAAGATCTACGTCAAGGACATAGCCACGGGCGAGGTTCTGCCCGAGGTGATCGACAGCGCCACCGGCGACTTCGTCTTCTCGCCCGACAGCCAGTGGATCTTCTGGACCAATCGCGACGATAACGGCCGCCCGGACAAGATCTTCCGTCGCCCGGCGCGCGGCGGCGAAACCACACTGGTCTATGAAGAGGCCGACGACGGCATGTTCATCGGCGTGGGCCGCACCGCCGACGATCAGTTCATCCTGATCGGCATCCAGAACCAGGAAACGTCAGAGGCCCGCTACATCCCCGCCGCGACACCCACGGCCGAGCCGGTGGTGCTTGAGCCGCGCGTCGTCGCCATTCGCTATGACGCCGATCACTGGGGCGACCGCTGGGTGATCCGCACCAACGCCGACGACGCCATCGACTTCAAGATCGTCCAGGCCCCGACCGCCACGCCGTCGAGGGCGAACTGGACCGATCTGGTCGCCCATACGCCCGGCCGCTTCATCGAAGGGCTGGACCTGACCTCCGGCCATCTGGCCCGCCAGGAACGCGCCGACGCCAACACCCGCATCATCATCCGCGACCGGGCCGGCGACGAGCATGAGATCGCGGTCAACGAGCCGGCCTTCGCCCTGTCGCTGGCCGGGGCGTCGGAGTTCGACACGACGACCACCCGCTACGCCTACAATTCGCCGTCCACCCCGACCCAGACCTTCGACTACGACATGGGGACGCGCGAACGGACGCTTCGCAAGACCCAGCAGATTCCGTCCGGTCACAACGTCGAAGACTATGTCGTCGAACGGCTGAACGCTCCGGCCTCCGATGGTCAACTGGTGCCGGTCACGGTATTGCGCCGCAAATCGACCCCGGTCGACGGCTCGGCGCCGCTGCTGCTCTACGGCTATGGCTCCTATGGCATTCCCATGCCAGCCAGCTTCTCGACCAACCGGCTGTCGCTGGTGGATCGCGGCTGGATCTACGCCATCGCCCATATCCGGGGCGGATCAGACAAGGGCTGGGGCTGGTTCCTCGACGCCCGGAAGATGACGAAGAAGAACACCTTCACCGACTTCATCGCGGCCGCCGAACATCTGATCGACCGCAAATACGCGACGACCGGCCACATCGTCGCCCAGGGCGGATCGGCGGGCGGCCTGCTGATGGGCGCCGTCACCAATATGCGGCCCGACCTGTGGGCCGGCGTGATCGGCCAAGTGCCCTTCGTGGACGTCATCAACACCATGAGCGACACCTCCCTGCCGCTGACGCCGCCCGAATGGCCCGAATGGGGCAATCCGATCGAGGATGCGGACGCCTACGACTATATGCTCAGCTACAGCCCCTACGATCAGGTCGCGCCGAAAGCCTATCCGGCGGTGCTGGCCACCGGCGGCCTGTCCGATCCGCGCGTCACCTATTGGGAGCCGGAGAAGTGGGTCGCCAAGCTGCGGCCCGCCACGACCTCGGGCAAGCCGGTGCTGCTGAAGATCAACATGGAGGCCGGCCACGGCGGCGCGGCCGGGCGGTTCGACTATCTGAAGGAGGTCGCCCACGACTACGCCTTCGCCGTCTGGGCCATAGAAAAGGGTTGGAAGACCGCGTGAGCGCGCCCACGGTCCGCGACGCCCGTCCCGACGACATCGCCCCTATCACCGCCATCTACGCCGAGAGCGTCGCGAACGGGCTCGGCACGTTCGAGTTGGAACCGCCTGACCAGGCCGAGATGGCGTCACGTCTGGCGGCGGTCGAAACCCTGGGTCTGCCCCGCCTGGTCGCCGAAATCGGCGGCCGGGTCGCCGGCTACGCCTACGCCGCGCCGTTCCGCACGCGCCAAGCCTATCGCTACATGGTCGAGGACTCGATCTATGTATCGCCATGGGCGCGCGGACAGGGCGTCGCCGGCGCCCTGCTCGATAGTCTGATCCAGCGCTGCGAGGCGATGGGGCTTCGTCAGATGGTCGCGGTCATCGGCGATTCGGAAAACCTCGGCTCCATCGCCCTGCACCGAGCCTGCGGCTTCCTTGACGCCGGCGTCTTCAAGGCGGCCGGATGGAAGCACGGCGACTGGCGCGATGTGGTCTTCATGCAGCGGGCCTTGGGCCAGGGCCGAAATTCGTCGCCGGACGCGCCAGGCCTTCCGTTGGTGGACAAGAAGCCCGGCTAAGCCTGCGACGACGCCACGGGCCGGTTCGACCGATCATCCCTGTGCCGCACCGCCTCATAGCCGAGCAGCGCCACGCCGATGACGAACATCAGCCCGCCGGCGATCAGCACCAGTCGGACATGCCGGTGCAGGTGATAAAGCATCTCGCCGATCATCGACGGTCCCGCGCCATCTCGGATCGTGCCAAATCGATCCGTTCCGTTCACCTTAACGCAAAAGTCGCGCCTGGCGGAATCGCAGGTCCGTGAACGTCGTTAGGTCACACCAGGCGACTCTGCACCACGGCCGCGCCGATGAAGCTGGCGAACAGAGGGTGCGGCGCGAAGGGGCGGCTTTTCAGCTCGGGGTGATACTGAACGCCAATGAACCACGGATGGTCGGGGCGTTCGACCGTTTCGGGCAAGACGCCATCGGGCGACAGGCCGGCGAAGACCAACCCCGCCTTGGCCTCGATCGCCTCGCGATAGTTGATATTGACCTCGTAGCGGTGGCGGTGCCGTTCGCTGATGGCGGTCGCGCCGTAAATCTCCGCGATCTTTGATCCCGCCGTCAGGGTCGAATCATAGGCTCCCAGACGCATGGTGCCGCCCAAGTCCCCGCCCTGCTGGCGCAGGACGCGCTGGTTGCCTTGCGTCCATTCGGTCATCAGGCCGACGACCGGCTCGTCCGTCGGGCCGAACTCGGTCGAGGACGCCTTGGGATAGCCGGCCAGGTTCCGCGCCGCCTCGATCACCGCCATCTGCATGCCGAAGCAGATGCCGAAATAGGGGATGTTGCGTTCGCGGGCGAAGCGGGCCGCCTCGATCTTGCCTTCCGACCCGCGCTCGCCGAAACCGCCGGGAACCAGGACCGCGTGGGCGCCCTGCAGCCGCTCCTCGCAGGCCTCGGGATCGCCTTCGAAGGTGTCGGCCTCGACCCAATCGATATTGACCTTGACGTTGTTGGCCACGCCCCCGTGATGCAGGGCCTCGATCAGCGACTTATAGGCGTCCTTCAGGACCGTATATTTGCCGACCACGGCGATGGTGACTTCGCCATCGGGATGCAGGCGACGGCGAGAGATTTCCTGCCAGCGGGTTAAGTCCGGCTCCGGCGCGTCCGTGATGCCGAAATGGGCCAGAACTTCGCGGTCCAGACCTTCGCGGTGATAGTCCAGCGGCACGGCGTAGATGTCGGCCGAGTCCATCGCCTGGATCACGCCGCTTTCACGCACATTGCAGAACTGGCCGATCTTGCGCTTTTCCTCAGCCGGGATAGGCTGTTCGCAGCGGCACAGCAGGATGTCGGGCTGGATGCCGATGGAGCGCAGTTCCTTGACCGAATGCTGCGTCGGCTTGGTCTTCATCTCGCCGGCGGTCTTGATGAAGGGCAGCAGCGTCAGGTGGACGAAGCACGACTGGCCACGCGGCAGGTCCTGCCCCAGCTGACGGATCGCCTCGAAGAAGGGCAACCCCTCGATGTCGCCGACCGTGCCGCCGATTTCAACCAGGACGAAATCGACGTCGTCGCCTTCGTCGGTCAGGGCCGGCGTCAGGCAGAAGGATTTGATCTGATCCGTGACGTGCGGAATCACCTGCACGGTCGCGCCCAGATAGTCGCCGCGACGCTCCTTCTCCAAGATGGTCGAATAGATACGGCCCGTGGTGATGTTGTCGGACTTGGCCGCCGAGACGCCGGTGAACCGCTCGTAGTGGCCCAGGTCCAGGTCGGTCTCGGCGCCGTCGTCGGTCACAAAGACCTCGCCGTGCTGATACGGGCTCATCGTGCCCGGATCGACGTTCAGATAGGGGTCCAGCTTGCGCAGGCGGACCTTGTAGCCGCGCGCCTGCAGAAGAGCGCCGAGAGCGGCGGAGGCGAGGCCTTTTCCTAGCGAGGAAACCACGCCGCCGGTGATGAACACATAGCGAGCCATGGGAGGACACCTTACTCCATGATTCGCGAACGGCGCATGGCCCGCGGCGAATCGAACTGTTGATCAAAAGAAGAAAGCGCGCCCTGCGGCGCGCTTTCTAAAACTCTGGTCGGGTTTCCGACCCTTACTGGGCGGGTTGCTGGGCCGGGGCGGGCCGGGCACCCGCCGACGGCAGGCTGGCTTCCAGATCGTCCAGCGACGGCGCCGCCGGTTGCGCCGGTGCGGCGGGCTGCTGTTGAGCGGGCTGCTGCGGCGCTTGAGTCTGAGGCGTGGTGGCCAGCGATCCGACGGCGTCGGCGTCGATGCCCGAAACCGAGGCGCGATCCATGTTGCCGACCACGGTCAGCACGATGGTCAGGCCGAACAGCAGGGCCGCCAGGATCCAGGTGATCTGCGTCAGCAGATTGCCCGCGCCGCGCGCCGTCATGAAGCCCGAAGGTCCGCCGCCCATGCCCAGGGCGCCGCCCTCGGACCGTTGGAGCAGCACCACCCCCGTCAGGGCGACGGCGACGATGATAATGGCGACGAGCAGAATGGTCTGGAGCATGGTGTCAATCATGTGGGCGCGGATCTGCGCCGATCAAGCGGCGGCCTCTATCATCGAAGCGCGCCGGGGGCAAACCATCCTCAGACGGCCGCCTGGATGATCGGAATGAAATCCGTCGCCTTCAGCGAGGCGCCGCCGACCAAGGCTCCTCCAACCTCGGGGGTGGTCAGGATGTCGCGGGCGTTGTCCGACTTGACCGAGCCGCCATACAGGATCGGCGCGGTGCGCGCCCCCTCCCCCAACCGCCTGACGATGGCGGCGCGAACGGCCGCATGGACCTCTGCGATCTGGTCCAAAGTGGGCGTCAGGCCGGTGCCGATGGCCCACACCGGCTCATAGGCCACGGCGAAGGGCCGTTCCGACAGGCTGTCGGCCAGCGAACCCTCGACCTGGGCCGACACCACGGCGATGGCTTCGCCCGCCTCGCGCTGCGCCAGGGTCTCGCCGACGCAGACGATGGGCTCCAGCCCCGCCGCCACGGCCGCCTCGACCTTGGCCGCCACCTCGGCGTCGGTCTCGCCGAAGCCGGCCCGCCGTTCGGAGTGGCCCAGGATCACCAAGGTCGCGCCGGCGTCCGCCAGCATCTCGGCCGAGACCGATCCGGTGAAGGCGCCCGACGGTTTGTCGTGGCAGTCCTGACCGCCGACCGCCGCCGCCCCGTCCTTCAGCACGGCCGCCATACGCTCGACCAGCGTCGCGGGCGGACACAGGGCGACGCGGCAGGCTCTCTCGACGGTTTTCGCGACCTCGCTGATCGCCCGCGCCTCATCCAGGGCCCCGGCCAGGCCGTTCATCTTCCAATTGCCGACGATCATCTTCACGGATTGTTTCATGGTCGCCTGTCTAGGGGGCGCAAACCGCGAAGCCAAGAGGCGCGCCGCAATCTGGACATCATGCCATCCTTGCGGGGGCGTGCCCGGCGCGACTATACGCGACAGCTGACGCCAATATCGGCCTGTCCCGGGTTTTCGAATGCTCACCGCCTTCCGCGCCTTCTCTCGATCCAAATGGGCGGCCGCCCTGCTTGTCCTGATCGCGATCAGTTTCGTCATCGTCGGCGCGCGCATGGACGTATTCTCGAACCTGGGGCCGAAGCACGTGATCGACGCCGGCGAGCGTTCGATGAACGAGGCCGAGTTCAAGACCGCCTTCGATCAGGTGCGCGAGCGGCTGCAGCAGCAGGTGGGCCGCCCCCTGACCAATCAGGATCTGGTCGCCGAGAACATCCACACCCGTTTCCTGGCCGAGCAGACCGAGCAATTGGGCTTCCTGAACTGGGCCTGGAAGGCGGGCATCCGCCCCGGTCAGGAACTGGTCGTCAAACAGATCCGCAAGATCCCGGCCTTCTTCAACTCGGTCACGGGCCAGTTCGACCAGCAGGCCTATCAGGCCGCCCTGGCCCAGCAGAACCTGACCCCCGCCATGCTGGAGCAGGACCTGCGCGACCAATACGCCACCGAGCATTTCGGCGCCGCCGTCTTCGCCGGCGCCCGCGTGCCGCGCATCTACGGCGCCCTGCTGGCCGGTTCGGCGCTTGAAACGCGCGACGGGCGCTGGTTTGAAGTGACCTCGGCCATGGCGGGCCAGGTTCCCGCCCCGACCGACGCCCAGTTGAACGCCTTCATCCAGGAAAACGCCGAGCGTCTGCGCGCGCCCGAGTTCCGCATGGTCTCGGTCGTGCTGTTCACGCCCGACAACGCCGGCAATGCGCCGATTTCGGAAGATCGCATCCGCGAGCGTTTCGAGTTCAAGAAGGACACGCTGGGCAAGCCCGAGACCCGCACCTTCGTCACCCTGACCGCACCCAATCGTGAGACGGCCCAGAAGATCGCCGCCGCCCTGCGCGCCGGTCAGTCGCCGGCCGACGTGGGCCGCGCCAACAACATCGCCCCCGCCAGCTTCGAGGCCACCCCGCGCGCCGCCATCGGCGACGCCGCCACGGCCGGCGCCGTCTTCGGCCTGCAGGCCAATCAGGTGTCCGATCCCGTCCAGGCCGGCGTCGGTTTCGCCGTCGCCAAGGTCACGGCCATTCAGCCCGCCGCCCCGGCGTCGCTGGAAAGCGCCCGCCAGGAGCTGATCCAGGAACTGCGCGCCGAGGATGTGAAGACCCAGACCTACGCCAAGGTCGAGAAGTACGAAGCCGCCCGCACGGCCGGCAAGTCCCTGGCCGACGCCGCGCGTGAAGCCGGCGGCCGCGTGGTCGACCTGCCGCCCTTCACCAAGGACGGCAAGCTGCCGAACGGTCAGGCGTTGAACGCCCCGCCGCAAATCTTCGATACGGCCTGGAGCCTGACCAAGGGCGGCGAGAGCGACGTGGTCGACGCCGGCCAGGGCCAGTATTTCGCCATTCGCGTCAACGACATCCGCCCCTCGACCCTGCCGACCCTGGCCGAAGTCCGCGCGCCCCTGGCCGAACAATGGATCCAGCGAGAGACCATGCGCCGTCTGTCCACCAAGGCCGAGGAACTGACCGCCCGCGTCCGCAACGGCGAGGACATCGCCGTCGTGGCCCGCTCGGTGAACGCGCCCCTGACCGTCCGCACCGGCGTGGTCCGCAATCAGGAAACCCAGCAGTCGCTCGGACAGGGCGTGCTGCAGGGTCTGTTCGGCCAGTCCAAGGGTCAGGCCTTCTCGCAGCCGGCGTCGCAGACCGCCTATGTCGTCGGTCGGGTGGACAACATCCACGCCGCCAATCCCGTAGCCGCCGGCCCGCTGGCCGAACAGGTCCGTCCGCGTCTGACCCAGGAACTGGTCCAGGCCATGGTTCAGTCGTCCTTCACCGCCGGCGCCCAGCGTTCCAAGGCCAAGAACGACCCGGCCCAGGCGCTTTCGGCGCTTGGGCTGTCGGCCGACGCCAAGCCCGCAGCCCCGGCGCAATGACCACGGCGACGCCCGCCGACGCCGATTTCCACACCTTCGCCGCCGGTCTTCGGGCCGGTCGGCCGCAGGTCATCGTGCGCCGGATCATCGACGATCTGGAAACGCCGGTTTCGGCCTATCTGAAACTGGGGCTGGACAGGCCCTACGCCTGCCTGCTGGAATCGGTGGAAGGAGGGGCGGTCAACGGCCGCTATTCGATCCTGACGCTGGACCCGGACGTAGTCTGGCGTTGCCGGGCCAACGCGGCCGAGCTGGCGCGCGGTCCCGCCATCGCCCAGGGCGCCTTCACGCCCGAAAGCCAGCCGGCGCTTCAATCCCTGCGCGCCCTGATCGCGGCCTCGCGGTTCGATCTGCCCGACGACCTTCCGCCCATGGCGGCGGGACTGTTCGGCGTCTTCGGCTATGACATGGTGCGGCTGCTGGAGCCTTTGGGCGCGCCCAATCCCGATCCCTTGGACCTGCCGGACGCCGTCCTGACCCGGCCGTCGCTGGTCGCCATCTTCGATTCCGTGCGTCACGAGATCGTCCTGGTCTCCGCCGCCTACCCGGACGCGGGACTAGAGCCTGAGTCCGCCCACGACGCGGCGGTCGCGCGCCTCGACGCCTTCGAAGCCGCCTTGCGTGATCCGTTGCCCGTCCGCGCCGCGCCTCAGCAAACCCAGGCGCCGGCCTTCGCCTCTCCGGTGGACGAAGCCGGCTTCGGCGAGATGGTGGCCCGCGCCAAGGACTATATCGCCGCCGGCGACATCTTCCAGGTCGTGCTCAGTCACCGATTCTCCGCGCCCTGGTCGGCCGATCCCTTCGCCTTCTATCGGTCGCTGCGCCGCCAGAACCCGTCGCCCTATCTATTCTATCTGAACTTCGACGGCTTCCAGCTGGCCGGATCCAGCCCCGAGATTCTGGTTCGGCTGAAGGACGGGGAAGTGACCATTCGTCCGCTGGCCGGCACCCGGGCGCGCGGGGAGACGCCAGATGCCGACAAGGCGCTGGAAGTCGAACTGCTGGCCGATCCGAAGGAACGGGCCGAGCATCTGATGCTGCTGGACCTGGGACGCAACGACGTTGGCCGTGTCGCCGCGCCGGGCACGGTGGAGGTGACGGAGAGCTTCGTCGTCGAACGCTACAGCCAGGTCATGCACATCGTCTCGAACGTACGGGGCAAGGCGGATCCGCGTCTGGACGCCGTCGACACCCTGCTGGCGGCCCTGCCCGCCGGCACCCTGTCGGGCGCGCCCAAGGTTCGCGCGATGGAGATCATCGACGAGCTGGAGAGCGAAAAGCGCGGCATCGGCTACGGCGGGGGCGTCGGCTACATCTCGGCCGGGGGCGAGGCGGACATCTGCATCACCCTGCGCACCGCCCTGTTCGCGGACGACCGCATCTTCGTTCAGGCAGGGGCCGGCGTGGTCGCCGACAGCGATCCAGCCGCCGAATACGCCGAGACCCATCACAAGGCGCGGGCACCGATGCGGGCGGCCGAGGAAGCCTGGCGCTTTCGCACCGGCAATCGCTAGCGGGTCAGCGTCGTCGTCGTCGGATCGTCGAACTGGACGCCCGGCCCGACGATGACCACGCCGGCCATCAGCAGCGCCGCCATCGCCGCCAGGGCGGCGGCGCCCAAGGCGGCGACCGCGCTCGGCGGACTTTCGACCACGACCAGTTGCGCCCTGGCGGCGGCGATCTTGGCGGCGATGTCTTTTTCGGCGGTCAGTTTCACAGCCGCATCCTGCGTCCATGCGAGTTAAAATGCGCTTTACCGCCGCGCTGGCTTGGCGCGGACGCGCGTCACGCCTAGAAGCCAAGGCATGATCCTCGTCGTCGATAACTACGACAGCTTCACCTACAACCTCGTCCACTACCTCGCGGAGTTGGGCGCGCCGACGCATGTGGTGCGCAACGACGACCTGACGGTGGACCAGGCGTGGGCGCTGAACCCCGCCGCCGTCCTGCTGTCGCCGGGCCCCTGCGCGCCGGACCAGGCCGGCATCTGCCTGCCGCTGATCCAGACGGCGCCGGCGTCCATGCCGATACTGGGCGTTTGCCTGGGCCATCAGGCCATCGGCCAGGCGTTCGGCGGCGATGTGATCCGCGCCAAGACCCTGATGCACGGCAAGACCTCGCCCATCCTGCATGAGGGCCAGAGCGTCTTCGCCGGCCTTCCCTCGCCCTTCACAGCGACCCGCTATCATTCGCTGGCCGTCAGGCGCGAAACCCTGCCCGATGACCTGGAGGTCACGGCCTGGACCGCGGACGGCGAGATCATGGGCCTGCGGCATCGCACCCGCCCGATCCATGGCGTGCAGTTTCACCCGGAATCCATCGCAACCGAACACGGCCATGACATTCTGGCCAACTTCCTCGATATCGCCGGCGTAAAGCGCCTCGCGGCCGCCTGATCGTGGCGGACTGACGATGGCGGAAGGGTTCAAGCCGATCCTGGCCCGGCTGGTCGAGGGCCGACCGCTGACGTCGGAACAGGCGCACGACTTCTTCGCCGCCTGTCTGCGGGGCGAACCGACCCCGTCCCAGGTCGCCGCCGCCGTCACCGCCATGCGGATGCGCGGCGAGACGGTGGACGAGATCGCCGCCTTCGCCTCGGCCATGCGCGAGGCCGCCCTGACGCTGGATCACCCTTACGAGGTCATCGACACCTGCGGCACCGGCGGCGACGGCCAGCACACCTACAACATCTCCACCGCCGCCGCCCTGGTTCTGGCAGGCGCGGGGCTGAAGGTCGCCAAACACGGCAACCGGGCCATGTCTTCCAAATCAGGCTCTTCGGACGTGTTGTCGATCCTGGGCGTAAACCTGATGGCGGATCAGGCGCAGCAACGGAAGGCGCTGGACGAGGCGGGCATCTGCTTCCTGTTCGCGCCCGCCTATCATGGGGCCATGCGTCACGTCGGACCCGTGCGGGGCGAGATTGGTTTTCGCACCGTATTCAATCTTCTGGGCCCGCTCTCGAACCCGGCGTCTGCACGGCGACAGGTGATGGGAGTCTATGATCCGCGTCTGTTGGAGCCCTTGGCCGAGGTGCTGGGGCGGCTGGGCGCGACGCGCGCCTGGACTGTCCACGGTCAGGGCCTGGACGAGCTGGCGACCTCCGGCCCGACCGAGGTCGCCGAATGGAGGGACGGCGCCGTGCGACGGTTCCAGGTCACGCCCGAGGACGCGGGCCTGCCGCGCAGCCCCATCGACGCCATTCGCGGCGGCGACGCCGAGGAGAACGCCGCCGCCTTGCGCGCCCTGCTGGCGGGCCAGGCCGGCGCCTATCGCGACATCGTCCTGTTGAACGCCGCCGCCGCCTTGGTCGTGGCGGGCAAGGCGGCCGATCTGGCCCAGGGTGTTGCGCTGGCCGCGGCCGCCATCGACGACGGCCGGGCGGCTCAGGCGCTTGAGCGTCTGGCCCGCATCACCTCGACCCCGCTGGATCCCGAAGCCAACGCATGACCGACGTTCTCGACCGTATCGCCGCCTACAAGCGCGAGGATGTCGCCGCTCGAAAGAGGGCTGCGTCCCAGGACGCGATCGAGGCCATGGCCAGGACCGCCTCGGCGCCGCGCGGTTTTCGCGCCGCCCTGGAGCGGGTCGAAGAAGAGACGGGTCGCCCCGCCCTGATCGCCGAGATCAAGAAGGCCAGCCCGTCCAAGGGTCTGATTCGCCCCAATTTCGATCCGCCCGCCCTGGCCCGCGCCTATCAGGCGGGGGGCGCCGCCTGTCTTTCGGTCTTGACCGACGGCCCCAGCTTCCAGGGCGACGACGCCTATCTGGCCGCGGCGCGCAACGCCGTCGCCCTGCCCTGCCTTCGCAAGGATTTCCTGGTCGATCCGTGGCAGGTGGCGGAAAGCCGCGCTCTGGGGGCGGACTGCATCCTGATCATCCTGGCCATGATCGACGACAGGCTTGCGGCCGAGTTGCTGGCGGAGGCCGAACGGTTCGGCATGGACGCCCTGATCGAAACGCACGACGAGAACGAGATGGCCCGCGCCTGTGCGCTGGGCGGTGATCTGGTGGGGGTCAACAATCGCTCGCTGCGGACGTTCGAGGTCGACCTGGAGGTCACCGAGCGCCTGTCGATGCTCAGCCCTGTGCGCGCCCTTCTGGTCGCGGAAAGCGGAATCTTCACGCCGGATGATGTCGCGCGGGTCTCAGCCGCCCACGCCCAGGCCATACTGGTCGGCGAAAGCCTGATGCGCCAAGCCGATGTCGAGGCGGCGACGCGAGCGCTGCTGGCGGCCTGAGGCACCGCTTTCCTTGGCCCGATGCGGGCCAGCGCGGCCGTTAAGTTGACATTAGGAAGGAACACTTACAGAACATCGTCAATGTTCACGGCCCGTTCCGATTCTGCGGAGAGGGCGCTTGAGGGCTTGGCGATGCTCACGCGCAAACAGCACGAACTGCTGATGTTCATCCATGAACGTATTCAGGAGACGGGCGTGTCTCCCTCGTTCGACGAGATGAAGGAGGCGCTGGATCTGGCCTCCAAGTCGGGCATCCACCGACTGATCACGGCGCTGGAGGAGCGCGGCTTCATCCGCCGCCTGGCCCACCGCGCCCGCGCGCTGGAAGTGACCAAACTACCCGAACAGGCGACCGCCGGCGCGCCGCGTGGTCGCGCCGGGTTCAAGCCCGACGTGATCGAAGGGGGTGCCCCCGTCCGCGAGGCCGCGCCTATGGCCGCCAATGACACGCGCGAACTGCCGCTCTTGGGCAAGATCGCCGCCGGCACGCCCATCGCCGCCATCCAGCACGAGCAGGACCGCCTGCCGGTGCCGGAATCCATGCTCGGCAAGGGCGATCACTACGTCCTGGAGATCGAGGGCGATTCGATGATCGAGGCCGGCATCTTGAACGGCGATCTGGTGGTGATCCGGCGCGGCGCCACGGCGACCAATGGCGAGATCGTCGTGGCGCTGGTCGAGGGCGAGGAAGCCACCCTGAAACGCCTGCGCCGCAAGGGCGGCTCCATCGCGCTGGAGCCTGCCAACCGCAACTATGAGACCCGTATCTTCGGTCCTGACCAGGTGGAGGTTCAGGGCAAGCTGGTCGGCCTCATGCGCCGCTATCACTGACGTCGGGGCGGGGTTGGCGCGTCCAGGGACGGTTCCCGCGCACGTCGGTCGTCCAGACCGCGCGCCAACCCCCGCCGTCGCGCCATAGCTCAACCGCCCCGCGCCTGGCGAAATCCACCCCGTCAAGAACCAGACGGCCGGCGCAGGATTCGGGAACATCCGAGACGACGGCGCGCACCCCGACAACCTCGGCCGTTTCGCACAACGCCGCCAGACGCTCCTCGTCCGGCGCGCGCCTGCCCCACCATAAAGCGATCGGCCCTGCGACATCGGTTTGAGGCCGGCAAGAGAAGCGATCACAGGTCCAGCCGTCCATGTCGCGTCCGGTCAGGACCAGCCCCCTTCGGCGTGACCACAGGTCGGCGGCGAACTCTCGCACGCCCGGCCGCACGACGACGGCATGGCCCAGTCGGTTGAAGGCTGCATTCGTTCCGCCCTCCCCGATCCAAATGTCGGGCGCCGGCGGACGGGGCCAGATCAGCACCGCCGCAGCCAACGGCAGACCCAGCCAGCGCAGCCGCCCGCGCCACAGGCAGATGAACAGAACCCCGATAAAGGCGATGGGCAGAACGAAGTCGGGCGCGCTTGCTATGGTTCTAACGGCGCCCGGCAAGCTGGCCGTCCAAGCCCCGATCGCCAGCATCAGATCGACGCCCCATCCCGCTACGGCCAGCAGCGGGCCGCCCAGCCCCAGGGGTTCGAGCGCCGCGCCCAGCGCCAGCGCCGGCATCAGGATGAAGTCGGCCACCGGCGATGTGCCCAGATTGGCCAACAGGCCATAGACGGCGGTGCGGTTGAAATGCTGCATCGAGAATGGGCCGGTCGCCATGCCCGCGACCAGGCTGGCCGCCACCGCCGCCATGATCCATCCCGCGAGCCGCTGGACCGCCAGGATCGGCCAGGGCGCGAAAATCTCACGCGGTCGCTTGGGCCAGGCCTCGACGAGCGCCACCAGCGCCGCCGTCGCCGCGAACGACATCTGAAAGCCGGGCGTCACCACGGCCTCGGGTTGGATTGCCAGAACGACGAAGGCGGCGACCGCCAGGCCGTGCATGGTCACCGCCTGCCGATCCAGCAGGATGGCGAGAAAGGCGATGGAGGCGGTGATGGCGGCACGTTGGGCCGGCGCCGGCGCGCCGGACACCACCAGATAGACCCCGACGGCGACTAGGCCCGCCAAAGCCGCGATCTTCTTCCCCGAAACCCGCAGCGCCAGCCAGGGAAAACCAGCGACGCCCAGCCGCACGGCGAAGAAGACGAAGCCGCCGACGATGGCCATGTGCAGGCCCGACACAGACAGGATGTGCGCCAGACCGGAATCGCGCATGACGTCCATGTCCGCCTGACTGATCCAGGTTTCGTGGCTGGTGGTCATGGCGGCCGCGATCCCGCCCGTCCGCTGTCCCAGTCGCGCCACGATGCGCTGAGCCAGGGCGTAGCGCGCGCCGTTCACCGCCATCTCCAACCGCAGACGCCACGGTGGGCGTGGTAAATCAGCCTCGCGCGTCTCGCCCAGCGCAAAGGCGACCCCGCCCATGCCCTGGAAGAAGGCGTTGCGGCCGAAATCATAGGCGCCGGGGCTGGCCGGCGCGGGCGGCGGATTGAGGATGGCGAACAGGCGTATGGCCTGGCCGGGCTCGGGCGGCTCACCCCTGACCGTGGCGCGAAGCCGCACCGGCGTCTGATCCGGCGCCAGGCCGCGAATCCAGACCGGAGCGATAACCACACGGGCGCCGCGCTGGCCGGGGCTGTCCACATCGACCACCCAAGCCTCGATCACCGTCGGCTCGCCGAGGGCCGGCGCGATGGGGGCGGCGACGAAGACGGTGCGCGCCTTGGCCGCCGCCAGGCCGCCCGCCAGACAGGCGATCATCAGCAGGGGCCATGTGATGCGCCGCGTCATCCCCCGCGCCTTGGCCAGACCCCAAACCGCAAAGGCTGCCACCGCCGCCAACCCCAGCGGCCAGAACGGCGGCTCGAACCGCAGGGCGAAGTAGAGGGCGCACCCGCCGCCGAACGCCACCGGTCCCCACAGCCGCCAGCGCGACGCCTGGGCCGCGACCTGATCGGCAAGCCAGGATCGCAATCGCGCGCCGGGGGTAGGCTTTGCCGCGTCGGGGCGTATAAGGGCCTCGCCTACGGACCCCTCCCCCATGACCTCACCTTCTTCGACTGTCGTCACCCGCTTCGCCCCCTCGCCGACAGGCTATCTGCATATCGGCGGGGCGAGAACCGCCTTGTTCAACTGGCTGTACGCCAAGAGACACGCAGGGCGCTTCCTGATCCGCGTCGAAGACACCGACCGCGAACGCTCGACCGATCATGCGGTGAAGGCGATCTTCGACGGCTTGAGCTGGCTTGAGCTTTTCGCGGACGAAGAACCGGTCTTCCAGTTCAGTCGCGCCGACCGCCATCGCGAGGTGGTCGATCAGTTGCTCGAAACCGGCCACGCCTATCGCGACTTCACCTCCGCCGAGGAGACGGGGCGCCTGCGCGATGAGGCCAAGGCCGAGAAACGCAGCTTCGAATCGCCTTGGCGCGACCGCGAGCCGACCGTTGACGATCTGGTCCTGCCCCACGTCGTCCGCTTCCGCCGCCCGCAATCGACCACGGTGACGGTGCCCGACGAGGTTCAAGGCGCGGTCAGCTGGTCGACCGACGATCTGGACGATCTGGTCCTGCTGCGCTCTGACGGCGCCCCGACCTATAATCTGGCCGTGGTGGTGGACGATCACGACATGGGCGTGACCCACGTCATTCGCGGCGACGACCATCTGAACAACGCCGCACGTCAGAGCCTGATCTACGACGCCCTGGGCTGGACACGGCCCGTCTTCGCCCACATCCCGCTGATTCACGGGCCGGACGGCGCCAAACTGTCCAAGCGGCACGGCGCCCAGGCGGTGCATGAATACGCCGAGATGGGCTATCTGCCCGAGGCGATGCGGAATTATCTGGCCCGCCTGGGCTGGGCGCACGGCGACGACGAACTGTTCAGCGACGCCCAGGCCATCGCCTGGTTCGATCTCGCCGGCATCGGCAAGGCCCCCGCGCGGCTGGACTTCGACAAACTGGCCCACGTCAACGCCCACTGGCTGCGCCTGGCCGACGACGAACGACTGGCCAAGCAGGCGCTGGACGCTCATCTGCAAAAGGGGCACGTCCTGGCCGAGGCGGACGAGGCCCGGCTTCAGCGCGCCATGCCCTTCGTCAAGGACCGCGCCAAGACGGTGCTGGACCTGGCCGAACAGACCGCCTTCGTGTTGAAGACCCGTCCGCTGACGCTCGACGACAAGGCCCGCGCCCTGCTGTCCGGCGAGACGCTGGACCGGCTGTCTCGCCTCCGCGACCGGCTGGCGCTGTTCCAGTCCTGGGACGTGTTCGCCCTGGAGGCGGAGTTGAAAGCCTTCGCCGAATCCGAGGGCGTGGGCTTTGGAAAGATCGGCCCGCCGATGCGCGCGGCGCTTACCGCAGGGTCAGCTTCGCCCGACATCGCACGAACTTTATCCTCTCTCGGTCGCGACGAAAGTCTCGGACGCTTGGATGATGCGCTGCAACAGACTAAGTGATCACCCACAAACCAAAAGCGCCCGACGCCTCCCCGCGCCTGGACGTATGATGCAAAGGGGCATTCATGACTGAACAAGCCAAAACCGCCGGCTCGGCGACCCTGTCCTTCGAGGACAAGACCATCGAGTTGCCGGTCCTTTCGGGCTCCACCGGCCCGGACGTCATCGACATCCGCAAGCTCTATGCGGGAACGGGCGCCTTCACCTTCGATCCCGGCTTCACCTCCACGGCGGCCTGTGAATCGGCCCTGACCTATATCGATGGCGACGCGGGCGTGCTGCTGCACCGCGGCTATCCCATCGACCAGTTGGCGTCGAAATCGAACTTCTTGGAAGTCTGCCATCTGCTGCTGCACGGCGAGCTGCCGACCGCCGCACAGTTCGAGAAGTTCGAAAACAGCATCACGACCCACACGATGCTGCACGCCCAGTTCGACCGCTTCTTCGAGGGCTTCCGCCGTGACGCCCACCCGATGTCGATCATGGTCGGGACTGTCGGCGCCCTGTCGGCCTTCTATCACGACAGCCTGGACATTCATGATCCGGTGCAGCGCGACATCTCGGCCATCCGCCTGATCGCCAAGATGCCGACCATCGCCGCCCGCGCCTACAAATACCACGTCGGCCAGCCCTTCATCTCGCCGCGCAACGACCTGTCGTACGCCGAGAACTTCCTGCGGATGTGCTTCGCCGTGCCGGCCGAGGACTATCACGTCGATCCGGCCCTGGTTCGCGCCATGGACCGCATCTTCACCCTGCACGCCGACCACGAACAGAACGCCTCGACCTCGACCGTGCGTCTGGCCGGTTCGTCGGGCGCCAATCCGTTCGCTTGTATCGCCGCCGGCATCGCCTGCCTGTGGGGCCCGTCGCACGGCGGCGCCAACGAAGAGGCGCTGAACATGCTCAAGGAAATCGGCACGCCCGACAAGATTCCTGAGTTCATTCAGGGCGTGAAGGACCGCAAGTACAAGCTGATGGGCTTCGGCCACCGCGTGTACAAGAACTACGATCCGCGCGCCAAGGTCATGCAGCAGTCGGCCTACGAAGTGCTGGCCGCCACCGGCCGCGAGAACGATCCGCTGTTCCAGGTCGCCAAGGAGCTGGAGAAGGTCGCCCTGTCGGACGAATATTTCACCTCGCGCAAGCTGTTCCCGAACGTCGACTTCTATTCGGGCATCACCCTGTCGGCGATGGGCTTCCCGACCACCATGTTCACCGTCCTGTTCGCCCTGGCCCGCACCGTGGGCTGGATCGCCCAGTGGCAAGAAATGATGTCGGATCCGTCGCAGAAGATCGGCCGCCCGCGTCAGCTGTACACCGGCCCGACCGAGCGCGATTACGTGGCCATCGACCAGCGCGGCTGATCGAACCGCCAACACGACATGCAGAACGCCGGGGACCTCCCCGGCGTTTTTCTTTGGGCCATCAGACCAGGCGCAGATCCCGGAAACGCGCGGCCAGATCGTCCAGATCCCGATGCATATGGGCCGCGCCGATGGCGGCGGCGCCCAGGGCCATGTCGTCGCCCTCGACCGCGATGGACAGGGCCAGGCTCTGGTCGACCGGCCCCATGGGATCGGCGGCCTTGCCTCGCGACAGGGCTTCCAGCCGTTCGACGGCGCGCGCGGCGTCCTGGGACCAGGGCGTCAGCCGCCCGTCCGCCCCTTCGTCATGGAAACCACGGCCCAGGATGACGATGTCGCTACGCACCCGCCAGAAGGCGCGGGCCAGGGCGGCGCGGTCGGCCGTCTCGCGCTGCACGCCCGGGAAATCGACCACATTCTTTGCCGCCTGGCCCAGGCCGTCCAGCCGCCGCTTCAGATCGGCGTGACGGCGGGTGATCTCGGCTGCATCCTTGGCGTCCCCTTTGGCGACCACGGCCAGCAGCACGGCCGCCTCGCCCGCCGCTTCGCGTGCCTGAAGCTTGAACGCCTGGCGGGCGTGACGAGGAAACAGGGCCAGAATGGCGACCACGCCGACGCCGCTGCCCACCAGGATTTCCATCACCCGATCCAGCGCCAGGGACGCCGGCCCTTCCGATCCCGCGCCGCCGGCGATGACGATGGTCGCCGTGACGGGGGCGATCTTCAACCAGGGGCGTCCGGTTCCCAGGAAGGCCAGCACCGCCGTCGAGACGGCGATGCTGAGGGCCAGACTCTCCATCCCCGGCGGCCGGACGAAGGCGATAGCCGCGCCGACGAAGGCGCCGGTCATGGTGCCGATGGCCCGATCGCGCGCGATGGCCACAACCCCGCCCCCGACGCTGGCCTGGACCACCACGATGGCCGAGATCACGCTCCAGTACGGATGGGGCAACCGCAGAAATGTGGCCAGATAAAGCGCGGCCGTTGCGGCCACCGCCATCTGCAAGGCCGCTCGCACCTCGGCCGCACGACGGGGGCTGAGGGCGCGGGCCACGGTCAGCCCGGCTCCGCGCCGGCCTTGGCCGCGATGACGCGCAGAACGGCGTCGGCGGCCAGTTCCGACGGATCAGGCCCACCGCGCCCCATCAGGTCCAGCGCCGCCGTCTGGCGCCTCGCCTGCGCCTGGGCCATTTCGGGATCGGACAACAGACGCCCCACGGCCGAGGCCAGCAGGGCGGGCTTCGCCTCGTGCTGGATATATTCCGGCGCGATCTGGTCGTCGGCGGCGACGTTGAACAGGGTGATGTATTTGGCCGTCACCATCCGCTTCATCAGCTGATACGACAGGCCGTCGATCTTGTAGGCGATGACCATGGGCGCGCCGGCCAGGGCCAGTTCGGTCGAGACCGTGCCGCTGGTGGCCAGGGCCACATCGGCGGCGCGCATGGCGTCGTACTTCTCGGCCTCGTCAACCAGATGCACGCGGAAAGGCCAGGTCGCGATCCGACCGGCGACGTCGCCGGCCACCGTACCCGCGGCGATCACGGCGATCTCCAACGCAGGATCGACGGCCTTCAGCTTGCGCACCGTCTCCTCGTAGACGGGCGTCATGCGCGCGATCTCGCTGGGCCGGCTGCCCGGCAAGACCAGCAGCAGTTTCGCGTCCGCCGCCACGCCGCGTCGCGCGCGAAACGTCGCCCCGTCCGCATGGGCCATGTCGATATGCAGCGCGGACGACCCGACCACGGTCGTCGCCAGCCCCTCGCGCTCGAACCAGGGCGCATCGAAGCCGTAGAGCGCCAGCAGATGATCGACCGCACCGGCCAAGGTCCTGGCCCGGCCGGGGCGGGAGGCCCAGACCTGGGGGCCGACGTATTTGATCAGCGGCACTTCGGGCCGCGCGGCGCGGATGGCCTGGGCCACACGAATGGTGAAGCCCCAGCTGTCGATCAGGACCACGGCGTCCGGCCTCTCGCGCTCGGCCAGGGCAGCCGTCTCGGCGACCCGACGCTTGACCTTGCCATAGGCGCGCAGGCCCTCGATCCAGCCCAGGATCGACAGCTCGGCGATGTCGAACGGGCTGACTACGCCCTCGGCCGCCATGCGCGGCCCGCCGACGCCAACGAAGATCACGTCGTCGCCCAGCCGCGCCCGCAGCGCCCTGGCCAGGCCCGCGCCCAGGGCGTCGCCCGACGCCTCGGCCGCCACCAGCATGATCTTCAGCGGTCGGCTCATTGATCCATGCCCCAGACGAACAGGCCCAGCCGGTCCGCCGCCGCGACGATTCCGGGCCCGTCGATCAGGATCAGCCGGCCCGCGACCCCGCCGATGCCCGCCAATCCCGCCGCCGCCGCCATCTCAACCGTGCGCGGCCCGATCACCGGCATGTCGACCCGCAGATCCTGGATCGGCTTGGGCGCCTTTGCCAAGACACCCTTTCTGTCGGTAGTCGAACCCCGCAGATCGGCCGGCAGATCGGCGACCCGCGCCAGCATGGCGTCCGTGCCCTCCTGAGCCTCGACCGCCAGCACCAGGCCGTCGCAGACCACAGCCCCCTGACCAATATCCAGTTCGCCAGACTTTTCCGCGACGTGCAGCGCCTTCTTCAGGTCCGACAACTGCTCGGGCGTCGGCGTCAACGCGCTCAGGGCGCCGGGCCCCAGCGTCTCTCCGCCTAGAATGTCGTCGGCGCCCTCGACCGCGAATCCCTCCGTCTCGAACACCGAAAGGATTTTCCGCAACAGGGCGTCGTCGCCCTTGGCCGCCGCCGCCACAATGCCGGGCAACAGGGTCGCGCCCTTGAAATCGGGCTTCAACGTCTTGAAATCAGGCCGGCTGACGATCCCCGCCAGACAGACCGCGCCGCAGCCGCTGGCCTTCAACGCCTTCAGGATCGCGCCGATCTGGACCATGCCGAAATCGTCGCCGGGCCAGCGCGCCAGATGCGGATCGGCGAACCCCTCCAGCCGCACGACATAGACCGCCCGCCCCTCGGCCTCGCAGCGCTGGGCCACCGCCTGCGGCAGGTCGCCCCCGCCCGCGATCAGTCCCAGCTTGACGCTCATTCCGCGTTCGGCAGGCACAGCGGCCGCCTGCCGCCCTCGCGGATGAAGGTCAGGATTTCCATGATCTCGGGCAGGTCGGAATAGCGGGCGGCGACACCCTCGAGGCGCCTCGCGAACTCGCCCCCGCCTTCGAACAGTTCGCGATAGGCGGCCAGCAGACGCCGCACCTGATCCTTGCCATAGCCCTTGCGCTTCAGGCCGATCAGATTCAGCCCTCTCAACCGCGCATGATTGCCCCAGGCCGAGCCATAGGGGATGACGTCGCGCGTCACGGCGGCCAGACCGCCGATGATGGCCCCCTGCCCCACCCGTCCATTCTGGTGGACGGCGCACAGGCCGCCCAGGAAGACCTTGTCCCCGACCTGGGCATGACCGCCCAGAGTGGCGTTGTTGGCCATGACGACATTGTCGCCCACAACGCAATCGTGACCGACGTGGGCCCCGGTCATGAACAGATTGTTCGACCCGATCACCGTAACGCCCGTCCCCTGCGGCGTCCCCCGGTTGAAGGTGCAGTGTTCGCGGATCAGGTTGTTGCGCCCGATTTCCAGCCGCACCGGCTCGCCCTTGTAGCCATTGTGCTGCGGATCGCCGCCGATGACGGCGAAGGGGTGGATCGTCGTGTCCGCCCCGACCGTCGTGTCCTGCTGGATCACGACATGGCTGACCAGCCGCACATTCTCGCCCAGCGTCACGTTCGGCCCGACCGTGCACCAGGGCCCCACCTGGACCCCATCGGCCAGCACGGCGGAGGCATCGACGATGGCGGTCGGGTGAATGGTCATCAGGCAGCCGGCTCCGGCACGGTCACCACCATGGCCATGAACTCGGCCTCAGCGGCCAGCTTGCCGTCGATGAAGGTCTCGCCCCGGAATTTGTAGGCGTCGCCGCGCGCCTTGATCACCTTGACCTCCATGCGCAGTTGATCGCCGGGGCGCGCGGGTTTGCGGAACCGCACGCCGTCGATGGACATGAACATGATGACCTTGTCCGCCACCGCGACGTCCAGCGTCTTGGACATCAGCAGGGCGCCGGTCTGGGCCATGGCCTCGACGATCAGAACGCCGGGCATGACCGGGTCGATGGGGAAATGGCCCGGGAAGAAGGGTTCGTTGTGGGTGACGTTCTTGACGCCCACGATGGAGGTGCGGGGCACGAAGTCCTCGGCCTTGTCCACCAGCAGGAAGGGATAGCGGTGCGGCAGCCGCCGCATCACCTCGGCGTAATCGATCTTGCCGTCTTCGCTCATCCCTATGATTCCTTTGGAGCCTTCTTCGATGAGGCCTGTTTGGCGAGCCAGACGGTCTCGCGCAAGAACTGTCGGATCGGACGGGCCGGATAACCCGACCAGGTTTCGCCCGCCGGCACGTCGGACAGGACGCCAGCCCCGGCCGCGACGCGCGCACCCTCGCCGATGGTGATGTGATCCCCGATCCCCGCCTTGCCGCCGAAGATGACATTGTCGCCGACCGTGACCGAGCCGGAAATGCCCGTATTGGCGACCAGAAGGCAGTTGCGCCCGATGACGCAGTTGTGGCCGACCATCACCAGATTATCGATCTTGGTGTTCTCGCCGATGACGGTGTCGTCATAGGCGCCCCGGTCGATGCAACTGTTGGCGCCGACCGTCACTCCATCCTGCAGGATGACCCGGCCCAGCTGCGGAATGTCCATCACCCCGGCCTGGGTGCCGGTCGCGCCAAAACCCGCCTCCCCGATCCGCGCCCCGGCGTACAGCTTCACCCCGTCGCCGATCAGGGCGAAACCGACGCTGACATTCGATCCGATCACGCAGTCGCGTCCGATCTGGACGCCCGGCGCAATCACGCTGTTGGCCCCGATGCGAGAACCGCGACCGATGCGGACCCCCGCGCCCAGCACGGCGCCCGGCTCGATCACCACGCTGTCGTCCTCGGCCGCCTCCTCGCGCGCGATGGCGGCGGCCAGCAGGATCGGCCGATGCAACAGGATCGACGCCTTGGCCCAGCCAGCCTGGGGCGTGCGCGAAAGGATCACGGCGGCGTCCGCCGGCGCCGCGTCCACCGCCTCAGACGGCAAGATCACGCAGCCGGCGCGGGTTTCCTTCAGGGCGCCGGCGAATTTGCGGTCGGCGAGAAACGCGATCGCGCCCCCGTCCGCTGAGGACAGGGGCGCGACGGAGGCGATCATGCGATCCCCGCCCCGTTCGACCTCTCCGCCGATCCTGGCCGCCAGATCGGCGACGCTGAGGGGCGACAGGGTTTCGAAGAAGCGGGAATCAGGCATCGAGACTTAGCGCGCGGCGGCCGGTTGAGCCTGCGTCTGAGCCGGCACGGTCATCCGGTTGAAGCTGAGCGTCGGCAGGGCGGTGTTCAGGCGCTGGATGGCCAGATCGGTTACGTCCATGGCCGGGTTCATCATGAAGACGCTCTCACGGTCCAGCAGCAGACCGCAACCCTTTTCCTGATACAGGGCGGTCAGGATGGGCGACACGGCCTCGGTGATCGCCTGACGCTGCATGCCCAGGGTGTAGCGCAGTTCGTTCTCGCGGGTGGCTTCCAGCTGCTGGGCTTCCTGCGCGCGCTGCTGCAGGGCCTGGCGGCGCTGTTGCAGTTGATCGGCCGGCAGGCTGGCGCCCGAGGTTTGCAGTTGCTGGGCTTCGCTCTGGATCGCCGTGGCGTAGGGTTGCAGTTCGCCCTGAACCTCCTGCGCCAGTTGCTGCATCCGGGTTTCCACGGCCTGGCCGGCCGACGACTGGGCCAGCAGACGAGCGTTGTAATAGACGCACACGCCGGGGATCACCGGGCCGGGGTTGGCGGGGGCGGCCGCCGCCTGTTGGGCCGTGGCGGCCGAGGCGGCGGTGGCGAGAAGCGAAGCGGCGGCGGTCGCCGCGATGATCAGAGCTTTCATGGGATTTCCTCGTGCGGTCGAAATGCCGCGATTAGAACTGGGTGGAGGTCGAGAAGCGGAAGGATTCGGTCTTGTCGTAGTCCTCCTTGGACAGGACCTTGGAGATGTCGAATCGGATCGGACCCATCGGCGACTTCCAGTGGATGCTGACGCCGGCCGACGCACGCAGCGACAGTTCGTCCGCGATATTCGGGTTCACCGTGCCGGTCGAGGTCAGCTTGTAGCGATCATCCAGCACGCCCAGCGTACCGACGTCGGCGAACAGCGAGGTCTTGATGCCGTATTGCTCGGGCAGATAGTTCGGCACCGTCAGCTCGACCGTGCCGATGGCGTAGAAGTTGCCGCCCAGCGCATCGGTCGTGTTCAGATCGCGCGGCCCCATGCCGGCGGTCTCGAAGCCGCGGAAGCTGTTTCCGCCCTTGAAGAAGCGGTCGTTGATGCGGATCGGATCGCCGTTCCAGCCGCTGACATAGCCGGTCGAACCCTGCAGGCTGACGACCCAGTTCGGCGTGAATCCATAGTACCAGCTGGCGTCGGCCTCGGTCTTCACATAGTTCACGTCGCCGCCCAGACCGGCCAGATCCTGACGCAACGAACCGGCCCAACCGCGCGTCGGCCGCACCGGATCGTTGGTGTAGTTCATCTGCAGCGTATAGCCGACGGACGAGTTGATGAAGCTGCCCACCTGGTCGCACAGCGCCGACGAACCCTGGCCGACGCCCGAGCAATAGCCGAACGGAACGATGATCTCGTCCGACTTTAGGAAGTAGCGGGTGCTGAGCAGCATATTGCCGTTCAGCGGATAGGAAAGACGCACCCCGCCGCCGGTCGAGCGGTAGTCATAGGACGAGTATTTGCTCAGGTCATAGCGCGAGTGGAACAGGTCGAAACCGGCGCGCAGATCGCGGCCCAGGAACTTCGGTTCGGTGAATCGGAAGTCGACCTGCTGACGCAGCGAACCCCACTCAAGGCGGGCCACGACGTTCTGGCCGCGTCCGCGGAAGTTCCGCTCGGAAATGCCCAGGTTGACGGTGAAGGAATCCACCGAGCTGAAGCCCGCGCCGACCGACAGTTCGCCGGTGGGCTGTTCCTGGACGTTGACGTTGATGACCGTACGGTCCGGCGCGCTGCCGCGCGTCTCCTCGACCTTGACGTCCTTGAAGAAGCCCAGGGCGCGCAGGTTGTTGCGCGACCGCTCCATCAGGGCGCGGTTGAAGGCGTCGCCTTCCGTCAGCATCAGTTCGCGCCGGATCACAGGGTCGATGGTGCGGGTGTTGCCGACCACATTGATGCGGTCGATATAGACCCGCTGTCCCTCGGAGACGTTGAAGGTCACGTCCACCGTGTCGGTGTCGGGATTGGCCCGATAGGTCGGATTGATCTCGACAAAGGCGTAGCCGGCCGAACCGGCCGCGAAGGTCAGGGCGTCGACCGCCTGTTCGATCTTGTCGCTTTCGTACAGGTCGCCCGAGCGGATCGGGATCAGGCGCTGCAGGAAGTCGGCGTTCAGACGGTCGTTCTGGGTGACGACCTTGACCTCGCCGAAGTTGTACTTGTCGCCTTCGTTCAGCGTCAGCGTCAGCTGGAACGCCTGATCGTCGGGTTGCAGTTCGGCGACCGAGGAGATGACGCGGAAGTCGTAGTAACCCCGGTTGGTGTAGAACTTGCGCAGCTGCTCCTGGTCATATTCCAGCCGGTTGGGATCGTAGTTGTCGTTGTTGGAGAAGAACTTCCACCAGGTCGACTTCTCGGTCACCATCACCCCGCGCACGTCGCGGTCCGAGAAGGCATGGTTGCCCAGGATGTTGATTGCGCTGATGCCGGTCTGCGGGCCTTCGTTGATCTCGAAGATCACGTCCACGCGGTTCTGATCCAGCTGGACCAGCTTGGGGGTGACGGTCGCGGAGATGCGGCCTTGCAGGCGATACAGTTCGACGATGGCGCCGACGTCTTCCTGCACCTTGGCGCGGGTGTAGATGCCGCGCGGGGCCAGGGTGACCTCCTTGGTCAGCTTGTCCTGCGACAGCGCCTTGTTGCCCTCGAACACCACCTGATTGATGATCGGGTTTTCCTTGATCTGAACGATCAGGTCGCCGTTCTGCACGCCTAGTTGCACATCGGCGAACAGGCCGGTGCGCGACAGGGTACGCACCGCGACGTCCAGCACGGAGGCGTCCACCGCATCGCCGGGGCGGATCGGCAGGTAGGACAGAACCGTCGTCTGGTCGATCCGCTGTGCGCCCTGCACGATGATGCGGTTGATCGTGATCGTCTGAGGCGCGGCGATCTCGACGCGCGGCGTCTGTTCGGCGGCGCCCCCCTGAGCTGAAGGCGCGGGCGCGGGCGCGGGCGTTGCG
>NZ_DALZQC010000019.1:0-39638 GCF_032017145.1 Brevundimonas sp. | reverse complement strand
CTGAGGCCGAGCGCAAAGCGGCTTAACCCCGTCCACTTTTACGGGGGAAGATCAGTAGAGGGTCTTGTGCGGGCCATAAGCCGCTGGCGCGTCACGCCAGCGAAGCCCGTTGCGGTTGACGAAGATGATCCCGCTCAACACCCGGCGATCGTCAACCCTGGGCCTGCCGTGGCTCTTGGGAAAGTGCGGCCGGAGCCGCTCCATCTGCTCGTCCGTCAGCCAATATAGGTCACTCATATCCAGACTCCTCGGGAGCCTGAATCAGATCCAGCGCCTCACATCAATGGGTCCTGAGCCTAGCCGCCGGCTCGTCTCATCCTGGCGATGCCACTCAAGAATCCGTCGCTCCAGTCGGCCGATCTCTGCGCCGAGGTGTTCGAGCTGATCCGCCAACCCGCCAAGCGCTGCACACGCTAGATCCGGAAGGTCCTGATCCTCTTCCCGCAGAGCCTTCAGAGCTGCCTGCACTCCCGCCGGGCCTTGAGGCGCGACGATGCCGTACTCCCCGAGGTGGCCCCGCAGCGCGTTGATCAGCATCGTTCTCTAGCGAACCAGGAGGTCCCGAGTCTTGTGCAGCATCAACACCGCCTGCTGGGCCTTCGACTTCACAGCCACGAACCGCATGGTCGGCCGGGTGACGGCCTCGGCGATCGCCTCGGCGTCGGCGGCGTCGGTCTTGCCGCGCTTCACATAGGCCTTCACGTACGCCGGCGGCATGAGCCGCACCTCGTGGCCGATCGCCATCAGTTCACGCGCCCAGTGATGGGCCGAAGCGCACGCTTCGATGCCGACGAGGCAGGGGCCGATCGACTGGAAGAAGCCCACAACCTGGCCGCGTCGCAGTTGCCGCCTCACGACGGCCGTGCCGTCTGTGGCGACACCGTGAACCTGAAAAACAGTCTTCGCCAGATCGAGCCCGACGACAGCGATGGTCTGCATGATACCGCTCCTAGACGTGACGTCCCTGATGACGACCACGCCAGAACAGCTGGTTAGGTGGAGGTCGTCCACACCATCACGTCACGCCGCACAAACACGCAGTGCGACCGAGGCGTTCGGTCCCGCCCACTGTCACCAATGCCAGGCTTGTCGACGAGTACATTTGAGCGATAACTAATCTGCACGAGGGGTAGCATGGCTTGGACCACTGGCGGAGGATCATATCGCCTGACACAAGCCAGTCGTCCGCCCTCAAGATGACCGGTAAAGTCGGCAGTTGGAGCACACATGACGGCGAACTTGCACCTGCATTCCAGTGTCGAGCATTCCCACGAGCCGCTTCGATGGAGCCGCGACGATGCTGAGGCGGTCTACGCATCGCCCTTCAACGACCTGATGTTTCGGGCGCAGACGGTTCATCGCGCAAACTTCGATCCGAACCGGGTGCAACTCTCTCGTCTGCTGTCGATAAAGACCGGCGGCTGCCCTGAGGATTGCGGGTACTGCAGCCAGTCGGCTCAACACCAGTCCGGCCTCAAGGCCTCGAAGCTCATGGAAGTGAATCGCGTTTTGGCCGAGGCCAGGAGGGCGCGGGACGCCGGCGCCACCCGCTATTGCATGGGGGCGGCCTGGCGCAGCCCCAAGGATCGCGACATGGATGCCGTTGTCGCCATGATCGAGGGCGTCAAGGCCCTCGGCATGGAGACCTGCATGACCCTTGGAATGCTGGATCCCGGCCAGGCCCAGCGTCTGAAGCAGGCCGGCCTCGACTACTACAACCACAACATCGATACGTCCGAGCGCTACTACGCCGAGGTCATCACCACGCGGACCTTCGCCGACCGCCTGGATACGCTCGCCAATGTCCGCGACAGCGGCATCAAGGTCTGCTGCGGCGGCATCGTCGGCATGGGCGAAGAGAAGGTCGACCGCATCGACATGCTTCTAACCCTGGCCAACCTGCCCGAGCCGCCCGAGAGCGTCCCGATCAACATGCTGATCCCCATCGAGGGCACGCCGCTTGGCAAGGCCGAACCCATCGAGCCGATCGAGTTTGTTCGCACCATAGCGCTTGCCCGCATCATGATGCCGCGATCGCATGTGCGCCTGTCGGCAGGGCGCACTGCGATGAGCGATGAGATGCAGGCGTTGTGCTTCCTCGCCGGTGCAAATTCGATCTTCGTTGGCGAAACGCTGCTAACCGCAGGCAATCCCGAGGCGGACAAGGACAAGGTATTGTTTCGTCGCCTCGGCATCCAGCCGATGGAGCGGGACGCGCAATGACCCGGCGAGGTCGTCGGTCGTTTCAAAACGCGCGCGCCGACCGGCGGCGTCGGGTCAGCCGCCGCCCCAGGCATCGGCGAGCAGCGGGTGCTGTCAGTCCAACGCTAAAAAGTCTCCACTTGGGGCGCGGCTAAGCGCCTGAGGAGGAGGCGTTTTCCATGAAGCCGCTGTCGTTCAAGCGCCATCGGTTCCCGCCTGAGGTGATCCGGCACGCGGTGTGGCTGTACTTCCGCTTCAGTCTGAGCCTCAGGGACGTGGAAGAGCTGCTGGCGCAGCGCGGGATCGACGTCAGCTACGAGACCATCCGCTGCTGGACGATCAAGTTCGGCCCGCTGATCGCAAGGCGGCTGAGGAAGCGACGCCCTTGCCCTACTCCGCGCTGGCGCCTGGATGAGATGGTCTGCTCGATCGGCAGCAGACGCATGTACCTCTGGCGCGCGGTTGATGACGAAGGCGAAGTGCTGGACCTGGTGGTGCAGAGACGCCGAGACACTGAAGCTGCGCTGAAGCTCCTGCGGCGATTGCTGAGGAACCAGCCCGTGGAGCCGGAGAGCATCGTCACGGACGGGCTCGGCTCGTACGGCTCAGCACTTGAAGAGTTGGGGCTGAAGCACCTGCACCGAGCAGGTCGCCTGAGGGAGAACAACAGGGCGGAGAACTCGCATCTGCCGATCCGACGACGAGAGCGACAGCAGCAGTTGTTTAACTGCCAGTCTTCCGCCCAGCGTTTCCTCACCACCCACGCCGCCGTCTACAACACCTTCTACACTCAGCGACACCTCACCAGCCGACGCACCCTGCGCCTCTTCGGTGCGGAGGCGCATGCCGCGTGGACGGCGGCCGCCGCCTAAGCTGATCTGGGTGGGGCAAGTTGTGGGCTGCGGGAGTTAAGCTGATGGGGTGGACGGCCCCTGTGTCCGGCGTCGAGTGCGCCATAGGGTGGTCGTTGCTTACGCGGCCACAGAACAGGAACCGTCCACCATGATGACTACCACAATCGGTCTCGACCTCGCCAAGAGCGTCTTCCAGGTTCACGGCGTCAGTTCGGAAGGACAGGTCACTGTCCGCAGGAAGCTACGCCGCGCCGAGTTGATGGGCTTCTTTCGAGAGCTGCCCGCCTGCCTGATCGGCATGGAGGCTTGCGCCACCGCCCACTACTGGGCCCGCGAACTTTCGAACCTGGGCCACGAGGTGCGGTTGATGCCGCCAAGCTATGTAAAGGCCTACCTTCGCCGCCAGAAGAACGACGCGGCGGACGCCGAAGCGATCTGCGAGGCGGTCACCCGACCCACGATGCGGTTCGTGCCCGTGAAGAGCGCGGAGCGTCAAGCGGTCCTCACCCTGCACCGGACCCGGGAACTGTTGGTGCGCCAGAAGACGACGTTGATCCGTGCGATCCGAAGCCACTGCGCCGAGTTCGGTCTGGTGGTCCCTCAAGGCGCGCGCCGGGTATTTGACCTGCTGAACTTGATGCGGGAAGCGAGTTCCTCGTCTCTGCCGGAGACCGCCGTGGTGACCATGGAGACGCTCGCCGTCCAGTTGGATGCCCTGGCTGTGCAAATCCGCACGCTCGAGCGACGCCTGCTCGCTTGGCATCGCAAGAACCAGACGAGCCAGCGCCTCGCCACCATTCCCGGCGTCGGGATAATCACCTCGACTGCCTTGGCGGCCAGCATCAGCGATCCGAGCCTCTTCCGGTCCGGTCGGGAGTTCGCGGCCTTTCTGGGCTTGGTCCCTCGGCAGAACTCGTCCGGCGGCAAAGATCGCCTGGGTCGGATATCCAAGAAGGGCGACGGCTATCTGCGCAAGCTCCTGGTGGTGGGAGCAACGTCGGTGATCCGACGCGCGCGAACCGGAGTGACGCCTTCCGCCGGTTGGGTTCAGTCGCTGCTTGAACGTCGGCCATCCCGCGTCGTCACGGTCGCCATGGCCAACAAAACTGCCCGGATCGCCTGGGCCGTCATGGCGCGCGGCGAGAGTTACAGTGCTAGCACAACGGTCTGAATGAGATCGCGACGGACGCTCGGTCCGGCGCTTCGAACTGGAAGGGTGCACACGGGTTGATGATGATCAGATAAGGTAGCCGTTGTCCGGCTCGTCGACCCAGTCGTTGCGGGCGTAGCTGCCGAACAGGATGATCTTCAGGACCTGGCCGCCCTTGCGCCATTCCGCCGTGCCGCCGGCGCCCTGCTTGATCGCCGCCTCGAATTCATTGAGCAGCGTGGAGCGGACAGTCGCCAGCTCCTGCTGTTGCCGTTCGGGCAGATGGTCGAGGTTGGTCTTCATGGGAGAGAATCTAGCCGTGTTTCGGGGGCTTCTGCGAGTATATTCCTCAGTCGCCGCCTGAGGTTCTCGCCGGTTCGACGACGTCGATCACAAAGGCGCCGTCCGGCGTTCTCCAGAACCCCAGCGCTTCGGGTTTCGGGTATTTGGCCTTGTCGAAACAGAGCACCTTCCCGTCGACGACCAACTTGACGACCAGGTCGCCTGCGTCGGGCGACAGGCCGATGACGCGACGCTCCAGGGCGATCTCGCCGCCGGTCGCGACGGCGCCGGATAGGGTCTGCACCTCGAACGGCTCAACGCCATCCACGTGCACAGCGCGCTCTTGGTAGAAGCCGACCTCGACCGTCACCCTCGGCAGATCGGCGGGCAGGGCAAAGCTCCGGCCGAGAACTCTCCGAGCCGGAATTTCCTCCCATTCGGAAACCGGCCCAATGGGCTCGAACCCCATCCTGCGCCAGAATGGGAGCGAGGTGGGCGGCATGCAGGTAATGTTCAGCACCACCACATTCGCGGCCTCCGCGCGCGCCAGCGCGGCGGCGAACAGCGCCTCGCCCAGACCGCGACGCTGTCGGTCCTGGCGGACATTGAGGATGTCGGGAGCGTAGCCTCCGACCAGGAAGGCGACGGCCCTGCCGTCCTCCCGGATGACCCACAGTTCCTCATTGTCGACGGCGCGCTCGACAATGTTGCGATTGTTCCAGAAGCCCTCGTGATTGACGTCGAACTCCGCCTTCAGCCACCGCAGGATCTCGGCGGCGTCTTCGTGGGTTCCGCGCACGACATTCGGCGCATCGGCGGTGGGGTTGATCATTGGTTCTGGATCCATGCTTGGGCCTTGGCCCCGAAGACCGGAGCGATGCCGGCCAGATGATCGATCAGGGTCGCCAACGTCTTCGGCTCCTGCCGGTAACCGGCCGCCTGAGTGCGCAGCACGTCGATGAAATTTTCGCCGTGATCGTCGAGCAGCCGCGTCAGGAAAGCGTCAGGCGTCATCGCGGTCAGGCCAGTCGGCAGCGGCCGGAAGTCTTTGATGTTTGAGGTCACGATGACGGGCGCTCCGATGCTCACGGCGGCGGCGGCCACGTGACGATCCTTTGGGTGGTTGGGCATGTCGCACTCGATCCCCTCCCAGCCCTCGACCAGAGCATCCGGGAAGGCCGACTCCATGACACGACGCAGCCCTTGGGCCTTGTCAGGGGGCATGCGGTGATTGGACACCAGGTTGCGCTCAACCTCGTCCTGGATGCGGTGCGTCCAGTGAACCCGGCACAGCTCCGCCGCCGCCGCGCGCAGCAGGGTGTCGCGCAGGATCATCGGAAACAGAACATCGGCATCGAGGACGGCAATCAGCATGGGATCAATCGAGAAGGTCGGCGGACTTGGCCCTGGGTTTTGGTCGGGTGGATTTGGCGGGTTTGGCGGCCTTCGGAGGGGCGGCGGCTTTCAGGCGACGTGCGTGTTCGGAAACGACGTCATGGGCGCCGACGTCGAGCGCCCGCTCGAAGAAGGCAGTGAAGGTCGCTTCCTGAAGGCCTTTGACCCCCTCGGGCACGGTGGGATCGACGCCCGCCTTGTCTCGGTTGTGCCAGAGGTTCAGGAGGACGAGATTGGGGTTCGGCAGGAAAGCCAGGCCCAACTTGTGCTCGCCGCTCGGGCGCAGCTCCACGAACCCGTAGGATTCAAGGAGCTTCATCCGCTCCTGCCAGATCCGCACCCCTCGGGCGCCGGTAAAACCCGAGGCATAGGGTAGATCCGTCGCGCGGCCGAGGCGCACGAAGGCGTTGTCCCAGGTCGAGCACCACAGCGCGAAATAGGTTGCGCCGAGCGGCTTTCCCTTCGACAATTCATCCATGGCCCGCATAAGCAGAGGCAGGGTCTTGGGCACGGTTGCGTAGCCGTCCATCTTGCTACGGTCCCACAACCGGTCCTCCGCGTCGGGCCAGTAGGTGTCCCGCAGCGTGATGTCCTTGGACTTGATTGCCGCCGCCTTCATGCGAGCCATGGTTTGGTTCCTCTGTTGAGGCTCAGTATCGACAGAAAATGCTTTTTGAACAGTCACTTAGTCAGGCTTCGGTACTCAGAAGACCGGATTAACTGAGACTCAGAATGGTGATGTTATGACTTATATAAGTCAAAAAATGTTCTCGACTTGACGCATATCAGGCGGCGCTGGGCGGAATTCCCCAACAATGTCGGCCACTTGGCGGGCGGGCCTATGTGCTCGATGGGCTGACGTGCTGAATGGGTGCTTCGGGTGCTCCGATGTGCTGCAAGTCGGGGAATACGAAGGGGGGGCTGGTTGCGTTTGTAGCGTTTAGGAGCCATGTTGCCGGTATGCCCGCCCTGTCCCGCACCTCATCGCCCAAGACGCCTTCGGGTGGCGCGCCTGTTGGCGACCGCTCGGCCGCCGCTCGCGTGGCCGATCTCTTCACGCGGCCGGGCTCGCGGAGAGGTTCGCACTACCAGCTCCACGTCGACGACGGTCGCCAGGCCCCGGTTCCGGACGCCTTGGCCGATATCGTGCGGCAGGCCGCCCAGATGCTGGCTGAGGGCCACAGAGTGGCGCTGATGTCCGAAGAGCAACTCCTGACCACCCAGGAGGCCGCGGACCTTCTCAACGTCTCGCGCCAGTATTTCGTGCGGCTGGTGGATCGGGGTGACCTGGCGGCGGTCAAGATCGGGCGCCATCGGCGAATGCGCCCGACCGACGTCGCCGCCTACAAGGCCAAGCGAGATGCCGGCCGCAGCGCGGATCTCGACCGTCTGGTGGCCTTGAGCGAAGCGGCTGGCGGATACGACCTGGGTTCGACGCCGAGGTGATCGAGAACCGGCCCGCAAGCCTTGCGGCCAACGCGCTCTACACCGCCCTGCCCGAAGGCGTGGTGTCGGTCGATGTAAGCGCACTGCCCGAGATCCTTCGGCTGGACCTGGACACCCTGTCCGGCGTCCAGCCGATCACGGAGAGCATGGCGAAGGCCGCGGGCGGAGAGTTGCGGGACGACCCGTCGCCCGGCGAAATCGCGCTTCACCGCGAGAACGGGACGGCCTTCCAGCTCGTCCTGGTCGCCTTCAACCTGTTCGCCCTCCAGGTCGTCGAAGATCGGATTATCGGACGGCCCTATGCGATCTCCCTCGTCCCCGCCTCGAAGCGGGGGGAGGTGCAGACCGTGACGATCGACTGGATCGAAAAGATGCGGCTCGAGGCCTCTCCCTTCGAAGGAACGGCCTATGTGGGCTTCGACCCTTTCACCGGTGATCGCGGGATGTTCGGAGACGCCGCCTCATTCATGGAGAGCGGCGGCTTCAAGGACCGCCACCCCGACGAGATCGGCTTCGTGTCCGGCGGCTATCTGCTGGCGCCGGTCTCGGAGGAGGATCCGCCGCTCCTGCCAGGTGCGGGTCTCAAGGGCGAAAAGGCCAACGCCCGATACGCCAAGTTTCGGGCCAAGTCCTTCTATCGCCCGTTCAAGGACGATCGCCCCCGACGTATCTGGGGTCTAGATTCCCCCATTGAGCTGTTCGTCACCCAAGGCTTGGCGGACCGGGGGCTGTTCCCGGAAATGCGAACCCTGTTCCTCGGCGACGGGTCCGCCTTCCCGTCCTACTATCACATGCTTGACGACCCGGCGCTGCGCACCCGGCTGGACGCTTTCACCACCGCCGACTTCTACTTCCCGGACCAACGCCTCGCGGTGTTCTGCGACTCGACCCAGTACCATTCCCGCAAGGCCCAGCGAGAGAAGGATGCGAAGATCACCGCCCGGCTGGAGTCGCTCGGCTATCGGGTCCTGCGCATTCAGGGCTCAACCATCGTCGATGACCTGCCCGCCGCTCTCGACCAGATCGTCGCCGCCCTGGGCTAGGTGCGCCGGGCGTTGAGAACATGGTTGAAACTGACATGCGCCGCCGCCTTTGATCTCGCGATCTGGACATACGCGTCGGCCGCCCGGGCGCCGGTAGTCTAGTCGGATCCCGCCGGGAGGTCACTGTCGTCGGGACGCTCTGCGGCGGCTTCGGTCGCCTCATGGTCGATCAGACCCAAGCGGGCCAGGATAAGCCCCTCGGCAAAAGGCGTTATCACCCCTCGCACCACACCGATGTAATCCTCCGCCAAGGTCGGAGAGATCGTCTGGTCGGAGGCCTCAGTGGCGACCCGCTGCGCCGCTTCGCAGAGAAACAGGGCGGCATCACCCACCATTGGATGCGGATTGTCACCGAGGAACGGGACGAGGGTGTTGAGGTCTGCGGCCAGTCGCTCGGCCATCACACTGAAGAAGGCCTCCTCCTCTTCATTGAGCTCTCCATCCCGCTGTCGGCTCATGAACGACAGGGCGAAGGCCGCATCGATGCCTCGCTCGAAACGCTGCCGGGCCTCGCTTTCCGGCAAGGGTGGGAACGGGAGGTGGTCCTTCCAGTCCTGCAAAAAGGTGGTGAGGGGAAGAACAGAGCGGATGTAGACGAACCCCATAGGCGCCACGTGCCCCTGCACCACCGGCGCGAGGCTCAGGGAGCCGTCCAGGTCAAGCGCCAGGCCGCACTCCGCGAGCACCGGCTCAAGCGGGAACACGTCGATCACTGTCTCCATCGGAACCAGCGCCGCATACTCCACCTCGGGCCATTGCCAGCCGCGCGCCTTCTCAGCCGGCCGCGAAATCACCGTGGCGGTCACTCCCCGCGCCTCAAGGGCGGCCCGGATGGTTTCGCGCGTCTGTTCGATCCTCGCCTCGGCTCGCGTTCGCGCCCTGTCGGCGGCCCGTTGCAGGACACTGTGGCGACGGCTCACCGTGCCGAACTGGAGCGCGGCGGTTTGGCGAGACGAGGGGTCGTTTACGGCGTCGCCCAAGACGGCGCGGATATTCCAGAGCGTCGCCTCCAGCGCCTTGAGCGGCTCGATCGGGGGCTCGGCGGTGTTGCGCCAGACGGCCGGGTCCTGAAGCTTCAACGCCTCGCGCGCCAGGTCGACGGTCCGCGCGGCGATGAGGCTGGGCTTGTCGCTGATCCCGTCCGTCAGCTCCGTCATCAGTCGCTCGAGCCCCGTGACGAACCCATGCAGATAATCGCGACCCGCCATCGCGCCGGCGGCGAGCGGTCCGCCCTGAACATTCTCGACAGACGGCGGGCTGACGAAGGTGGTCAGGAGCTTGCGAACCTGCAGCAGAGCCAGCCAGCGCGCGTCAGGCCGCGTCTGCCGGCAGTAGAAGTCGCCCGCCTGCTCGACCCAGCCGGCGACCTCCCGAATGGCCGAGGCCAGGAAGGTGACCCGCCCCGTCGCGGTGCCAGTGGCGACCAGCCGGCTGATGGCGCGGGACTGCGCTCGATTCCAGGCAACGGTCGCGTCCGGTGTCACCGCCCTTCGGACAAGCCTGAGCGTCGCCATTGTGTGATCGCCCATCCCGGCAGGCTGGCCGTCCGCCCAGACGGCGTCGCAGACGATCCGTTCTGCTGCGGGGGCCACAGCCGCCAGCTTGCGGCAGTAGGCGACCGCCGCGGCGTGAATGTCGGGCTGCACCTCGGGGTGAACAAACTTCAGGTTCGAGAATACGGCGGCCTGCCCTTCAAACTCTCCGAGGGTCGGAGGCGTCGCCCACGCCGTCTCCACATAGAGACGATCCAGCAAATGCTCGGTCCCGCCTGCGGCGTCGACAAGCGTCTGCGCCGGTTCAACGCCCCGCATCCACGCCGTCTCAAGGAGAGGTATCAGCGAGTCCAGGTCGGGATCGCCGAGTTCCGGCGGGACCAAGGTCATGGTCGGCGGCTCGGGCGCGCCGTGAAGCGGAAGCAGCGCAGCGGCCAGGGCATTGGCCTCGGCCCAGTTCAGCTCAGGCGGCGACACGCCGTCCCCGATACGGTCGAGCAGCGCGCGTCGTCGATCCGGAACCGTGAGCGTGGCGAAAGCGGCCCTCGCGCGGTTAAAGTTGGCGAAGATGGGATCGTCACCGAACTCCGAATTCATCGAGGCCAGGGTGAACAGGGTGTCCGTGCTGCGATCGTCCAGTTCGGCTTCCCTGGAAATCTCCAGCCAACGCGCGGCCACATCGTCCGCCGTGGCCAGACCGAGGCCGTGGAACGCCCCGATCCAGGTCGCGGCGTCCGCGTCTCCGAGGCGCTCGACCAGGCCGTCCATGACCACCGCCTCGGCCTCCGGCCAGCGCCGCAGCACGCCCGCAATGAAGGCGGCCAGACTGGCGGCGGTGAGGGTCGCGAGCGCCGCGGCGATCGCGACCTCCGGCGTGTCCCCAAGCAGGGATCGCACCGCCTCGTCCAGGTGCTGCGAGCGGATCTCGTGAAGACCCGCGATGGACCCGTCCGGACGGACCCGAACGGCGTGCTCATCGACCAGCCGCTGCATGGCCTGGGCGAAGGCGATCTCGTCGAGATTTTCGCGATCACGGAGGCGGATCGGGTCCACCGCGCCCCCATGGGCCGAGGCGCAGGCGACCGCGCGCAGCACGCGCAGTTCGGCTCCCCGGCCTTCGGCGAGACGCCGCCGCACCTGTTCCTGTATCGTCTCGGCAAGGCGTCGGCCCGCCGTGAGCAGGTGGACGTACTCGAGCAGGAGCCCTTCGCTCTTCTCGAAAGGCTCTCGCCAGTGGGCGAACTCAACCGAGCCCTGGGCGTGCAGCGCCGCCCAAAGCCGTGCCGCCAGGTCCTCGTTAAGGGTCGGACGGATGGCGCGGGTTCGGGTCGCGGTCGCCAGCAGGAACAGGTCCTCTTCGCGAACCGTGGCCAGAGCGAGCAGACCGGGGGTCTGTTCGACCTCCTTGACCAGACCATCCCAGCCGTCGGTCGCGTCGCGGCCCGCATCGTCGAGAACGAAGCCGACCGGACGCGCGGTCGTGGCCTCGAGGCGCTTGGCCAGGGTCGCGATACGCCCCACATCCCCTTCCCTGAGACCCCTCAGCCGATACCAGCGGACCGTATGGCGAGAATGGTAGGCGGCAAGCCAGGCGAGCGCTGACTTACCCGCGCCAGAGGGTCCGACGACCAGAGCAGCTCTGCGGCTTTCGAGCGCCTCCAGCACCTCTGCGACGGCCTCGGGCCGATCGAAGACGAGGCCCGCGCCGACGTGGCCGGGCGCTGTGTTGACGCCGGAATAGAAGCCCTCGGCCGGCATCGCCGCCGTGAAATCCGCGACGTCGGCCAAACCGGCCGTAAGGTCCAGATATCCAGCCGGGTCTATCAGACCGGCGGCGTGGTCGAGCCGCTCCTGCACATCCGTTCGACCGAGGCTGAAGATCGCAGGCGGCGCAGCTCGGTAGTTCCGATCGGCGCGTTCACCGGCGATGTCCCGCAGCATCTGGGCGACCAATGTCCTGGCTGCCGGATCAAGTCCCGAAGGAGCTAGGGCGTCGGCGCAACGCGTGAGCGGCTCGGGTTCAACGACCACGCTGATCCGGCCCCGCAGCGCGTCCAGATCGAAGCCGTCGGGGAGCTGGACCCTCAGCGCCTGAGTGAAAGCATCCAGCGCCTGGCCCGACGATGCGAGGCTCTGGTGAAAGCCAGTCTCCACCAGATCGGCGGGCGGCCGCTCCAGGACAACCGCGATCCGGCATCTGGGGTCATCGCTCCAGCCGGTCGGGAAGATCGAGCGCCGCTTTGGCGACATAGCCGGCAATCTCGGCCGTGCTGAACAGGCCTCTGGGGTCGTGCCGGGATTTGATCTGGACCCGCGTCTCCAGGTCCTCGCCGTGCAGGGTGACGTCGTCGACGCCTTCCGGGACGACCGTGACCCATGCCGCGTCGCCGGACCAGGCCGCTGCCGCCAGCCAGGCCGAAACCGCATCCTGATACCGGAAGCCCCGGCCGGCGCGCGCGCCGCTCCGGGTCCGCGCCCAGAGTTCCGCGTCAATCAGATGCAGTTCGTCCGGCTGCAAGCCCATGGTGGATCAAGCCCCTCCTCCCAAACCCGAAGCCACGCGGAGGTCGGGCCGGGTCGAAGAGACCAGATGGGTATCCGACGGCTACGTCACTATGGGTCGTTCGGCCGGAGGCGCGGGTCCATTGTGGAACCCGCCGGTTTCTCACCTCCCGGCCAACCGGGCTGCATAGGCGTCCCGCCGCTTCGACCAGGTCTGCTCCGCAAGCGCTTCGACGGCCTTGGCCTGGTCCAAGTCGCGGAAGAAGATCCCGCCATTCACATTGACCGATTCATGTCCCAGCGATCCCGCCGCCTCGGCGACGGCGCTCGGCCAGAACGGGTCCCAGTAGGGCCTGGAGCCATGGCGGTTCTTTCGCTTCATCGGGATCCGGAATGCGAACTCCGAGACATGGGCCGACCAGGCTTCTGTCAGCTTTCTCCGCTCGGCCTCATAGGCCGGGTCCTTGTCGATGAAGATCCGCTTCGTCAGTCCCATCGGTATGCCTCCTTTGTTGGCTCGACCGATCAGGCCTCGCGCCGGCGTCCGCCCCGTTCGAGATCATAACGCTCTACCTCCGCCCGCACGCGGTCATGGCCGCCAGCCTTCAACCAGCCACGACGCCGCCGTTCGGCCGAGCGGAGCGTGATCCCCATCAGATAGGCGACGGCCATAGGGCTCTTGTTCAGGTCGAAGAGACGGTAGCAGGTTTCCGCGCCGCGCTTGGTCAGGTGGCCCGTCGGCGGAATGTAGTCGTCGCGAAAAGTTCGGCTGGGACGCTGATTGTAGTAGAAGCCCGGGGCCAGATCTCCGACAAGTTCGGTTCCAGTCAGGTCGAGCTCCGCACGCAGGGCAGCCACCCGTTTGTTCTCGGCCGCGACGAGTTTGCGGATCTTCGCATCCAGCCGCTTCAGCTCGTCCTCGAAGACCTGCTCGGCCATCTCGAACGTCACGCCCTTCATCGACAACTGGGTGATGAACTTGCCCCGCGACCGCTCCCATAATCCCTTGGCGAACGCTCGCATCCGGTCCAGGGCCTCGCCCTTGTAGGCCGGCGCCTTGAACGACAGGTAGTCGGTGTTCCAGGTGGTTCGGGTCACATCCGACATGACCTCGTGGATGCGGTGAGCGATGTCGTTTCGGTAGTTCATCAAGGCCTGAAGCTCATCGGCCTCCGCCCGCGTGAACATGCCGATCTGGACCGCACAGCCGAACGCCGCCTTCAGTTGCCGGCCCCGATTGTACTCGCTGGCGAGGGTTCGGCGGATGATGTCGCTGTCGTCCGCGGAAATCTCGCCGCGCCCCTCGGCGTCCATCAGGACGCGCGACGTCAGAGCGGAGATGCGACGTTCCTCCGTCGGCTCCCAGAAAGGCGCGTCGGGCGCAAGCTTGGTTCGCGGGTAGACGTTCGCCATCATAAACTCGCGAACCCGGTCGTCGTAGTACAGGTAGAGCGTCGCCTCGACCGAACGGTACCGCAGGATGTTCCGCTCAAGCGCGGACGCGCGCCCTCCACGAGGATCGTCGTATTGGCTGGCTGGGAAGGTGTGGCCGTGCTGACGACGGCGATGGTCTTTGCTGAAACCGGGCATGGGATGTGTCCATCGCGCCCGGACCGTCGCCGAGCGACCTAACTCAGCGCCGACGCACAGGATGCGCGTCGGGCGGGCGAATATCTGGAGCGGCGTCTCGTGCGCATGGCGACCAGTCTGGCATAGTCCTGTTCACTTCGCGAGCGTTGAAGAACGTCCCTCGAGGGCGGGAAAGGGCAGCCCGCCTTCGAGTCTCCCGAAAGCGCTGGATCGGAAGGCCTGGCGCCGGGTAAGGCTGCGACACGTTCGATTGCAACCCGGAGTCTCCATGCCCCCTTTCCCAGATCCGAAGGACGTCGCTGACATCTTCCGCTCGTACCCGTGGTCGAAGACCCTCTCCGTGACGACAGGGGCTGCGACGACGGCAGACATCAGTCCCTTCGTGACGGGCGTCATCGATGAAGCTGTGAACGCGGGCATCCAGTTGAAAGGCGTGCGCCTCGACAGCGTCTACCACGCCGCCGTCAATGCGCCGCCGTACTTCGGTGCAAAGGCCTACAAGGGCGTGATGATTGTTCAGTCGCCGAGCTTGGACGACCTGATTGAGTTCGTGGTGAAGTGAGAAGCCAGATGACGAAGGCCGAAGGTCTGGGCGTCTTGCTGTTCGCTGAGCGCACCGAGCCGGTAAAGTACAACTTCGAGACCACGGGGACCGGTGGTTACGGCCGGATCGCCGGGGACTTTGATTTGAGCGACGCGCTTTATGCGACCGACGTCACGCTGCAGCTCGAAACCGGCGAAATTATCCCGATCCGGCTGCGCGACGCCGACCCGGTCACCGGGTCTCGTTTCGACATTCTCACTGATAGCTCGCCGCTCGAGTCGGCAACCGAGTAGGTCGGGTCACCCGAACCGACGACCTCCAGGACAACGGGTCAGACGAAGCCGTAAGCCTCCTCGGCATAATGGCGAACTTCGTCACTGGCGCGCGCCGCTAGTCCGTCCAGATAGCTCAGGAAGGCGTCGCCGTTCCGGACAGAGAAGAACTTCGCCTTCATCTCGAGGTCCCGGGCCAACGGCTGCTCCCCCAGCAGCGTCTCGAACATCCGGTCGATGAACATGGCGTCGACATAGGGGCCGTAGGTCGAGATCGCCCGGATGTCATTCATCGTGCCTCGATCCGGCGGCCGCTGGTTGTTGGCGATCCGACGCGCCAGGCCAGCGAACAGGTAGGACGAAATCCGATGAGCGGGCTGTTGGTGGTTCCCCGCCCAGTCCCAGAACTTCACCACCTCAGCGGTGGACTGTCCCGGGTCGATGCCGCGCTTCTCGAAGAAGACCTTTAACTGTCGGAACTGCCGCATGATCGCGCTCTCGCCGCCTTCGAACACCTCGATCCAGTCCTCGCTCTCGATACCCTTCTGCACCCTCTCGATCGAGGTCAGGACCGCGCCGCGATTGGCGCTCGCCATGCTGTTGAGTTCCCGGGCCAGCACCGTCGTGAACGAAGGCTTCTCTTGCGCCCAGTGCGCCGCAAGCGCCTGAAACTCGCTCGCCGTGGCGTCGCGCCCCGCGCGGACCCCCGGTGCGAACTGGGTGAAAGACATGTTGGTCGAGATGTGGAGCTCGGGGATCCAGTCATTGCGTTCACCGTCGAGGATGTCGTCGACGCTGAAGTCGAGATCGGGCGGAGGCCTCCCGTCGGCATAGGCTTCGGCGAAGGCCCAGACCTGGGCCATGACGATGTCCTCGACCCGGTGGAACTCCGTGTCGCCGGACAGCATATCGTGGGCGAGGGAGAGCCCGTCGGCGATGCTCTCGGCGACCAGGGTCTCGTCGTCGTGGATGTTGGACGCCGGAAAGACGGCCTGCTGCAGCAGATAGGCGCGCTGCACTGCGTCATGGAGCCGGATCCAGAAGGATCGGCTGGTGGCGCTCTCGCGGAGCGTCCCGGTCGAGACCTTGTAGACATTGCTGATGGCGAACTGATCGAGATAGATCACCGCCTTGTCGACAGGCGGCAAGGGTTCCCGGATCGCGTGCCGGCATCTCTTGCAGCGGCGGGTCAGCGTGGAGCCGCCGACCGACAGCACGCCAAGTGAGCTTTGAGCGAAGCAGGCCGGGCAGTCGCGAAAGGGTGCGCGCTCGAACATGGATGCGCTGCCCTCGCTCAGGCTGCGGCGGGGTACAGAACTTGCTGCATGTCCATCACCTCGGACGCGCCAGGGTGACCGCCCCGTCGCCGTGGAGCGTGGCCAGAGCGCCATCGGCAGTGAACGCCACGCCCTGCAAGGACATATCGCTCAGTCGGGCTGGCCAGTGCGTGACAGTCGATCCGTCGCGAGCATCGACGGCGTGAACCTCACCGTCTGCCATTGCGACGGCGATAAGGGGCCCATCGGGAGAGACGTCGCAAAAGAGCGCATGATCCTCGCCGAGGCGCTCCAGCCAAATTTCCTCCAGACACAGCGACGCCGTGTCAGGAAGCGGATCGTAGCCGCCGTAGTCGACATTGCGGGTGCGGGTGAGAACCTTTGGCCGACCTGTCTTCGGCCGACATCTTCGCACGCTTCCGTCGCTGCCGACGATCACCAGGTCTCCGTCCTCGAGCACTGCTACGTCGTTAAGATGATCGACGTGAGGACTGCGCTGGGTGACCTCGACGAACTCGCCGGTCTGGACGTCGATCCGCGCGACGGCGCCTTGAGACCCGACCACCCAGGCGAACCTGTCGTCCTTGAAGACAGCCCCATAAGGGTCGAAGGGGAGCTCCCTGCGAGACGTCACGACAGGCGCGGCGCCGGAGAGGTCGAGGATCACGAGCCGCGCCGTGTCATAAGCGATCGCGTGCGCTCCGCCCGGTGCGGCCCGAAGTCCATAGTAGTCTTGGTCAAGCGCACAGGTCTCCGTCGCTCCGGCCCGTACGATGCTCACACCGATGGCTCCCTGCGTGGCGACCAGGCCCTTGGGCAGAAAATCGGCCGTGAGAGCATCGTGGGGCAGCAAGGCCGCGCGCGTCATCTCACCGTCCTTGGACCTGATGTTCCAGAGCGCGCGGTTTCGCCCGGTGACCAGGAGGTCGGCACCATCGCGCGACCGCATCAGCGTCAACGGCCCATGGTCCATGCTTCGCAGGGGCGTCTGCACGATGGTCGGCGCATGGAAGCGTGGGAGATCGGTCCAGGCCGCAGGCGAACGAAGGCCGGACTTGACCCAGGGATGCTGTCGCTGACTGCCGGCGTCGACGGCCTTGCCCACGCGCGCGAACATATCATCCAGATCGATTGTATGGTCTCGCGCCTGCTCCGCGAACGCTGTGGTGTATCGGCTGGTGACGCCCTCCCCATCCCAGGCCACGGCTCCCGCCGATGTGGACCAGGCCACGAGAAGGTTCGGCTGGTCACCGACGGGCCCGCCTTGCCGGGCGCCGAGCTGGGTCCAGCGCTCGACCTCGGCCGGATCCAGCGGTTCACGACACGCATCGAGGACCAGCACGCCGACACCGGCGCAGTGCCTGAAGGCCTCCTCCAACTCTGACACTGGCATCCCGAACTGATGCAGGCCCCAAGCCGTCAGCGGAAACGGAAAGTCGATCGGCAGAACAACGCCCTTGCCGAAGTGCTCAAACCCATGTCCGGAGAAGTACAGGACGGCGTGATCGGCATCCCGATTGTCAGCGGTGAACCGATCCACGGCCTCCATGATTTCGGCCAGCGTGGGGTTCTCGAGGCTGTGACAGGCGAATGAGCGGGACTCCAGAGCGGTTCGGACGAGCCGGACGTCCTCGAGAGGCGTAATCAAGGCGTCCTCGCCTTCGTAATCACGCACACCGATCAGCAGCGCGATCCGTTTGGATAGCGCGGTGTTGCGCTTGGAAAGTCTGTATCCGCTCAAGCTTGCTGTTCCACACGGGTTGTCGTCGACCCAAGGAGATTGCTGCGGGCTTGATGATGGTTCCAGCCCAACCTTCGGATGAGAATGCGGTTTCTCCGGCGGACGCGCTCCGGTGGACAACATCTCCGCCAAGCTCCACCGTTAACGCTGTGGTTTAAGCCGGCGTTCAGCGGGACGGTCCTAGTCCGTGTCTATGAGTTTCCCCGTCGCCGTTCCCGACCGTCGCATCCTGGCCCGCACCTGCTGCGCCGTGCCGTGCATGGTCTATTTCGGACCCGACGACTGGACGGCCGGCAGCCTGCTTCAACTGGACCTGCACGGCGCTCGCCTGAGGCTGAAGCAGCCACGGGGCGAGGTGAACGAGGAGGTTCGTCTGGTCTTCGCGGACGGCGAGGAGCTTTTCGGCCGGACCAGTTGGCGGGTCGGCGCCGTCATCGGGGTACAGCGTCAGGCCCGCAATGCGCGCCTCACGCGCATTTCCGCCCTCTCCCTCGCCGCCTAGAAGTCGAAACCGAGCTGTCCCTCCACGACGGTGGAGCGGGTCCGCCGGGGCGGCTTGCGCGCCTTGCTTGCCGCCGACTGCGCGGTCGGCTGTGGATCGGGCGCTGACGGGCGGACAGCGGCGCGCGGCTCGGTCGGCCTAAGGGAGATCGGGCGCGGGGCTGCGGACGGGACAGCCGTCGCGATGTTCAGGCCAGTCGCTTCGCCGCGGGTCTCGTTCCAGACGACGATGTCGCGCTCACGCCAGGCGACGCGGCCGGGCGAGATCGGCACGGGCTCGGGGAAGTCGCCCGCGCGTCTGAGCCGCCAGGCCGTGGTCCGCCCGAGGCCCGTCAGTTCGCGCACCTGACGCCACCCTCGCGGCCCTTGTAGCCCTTGTGGCTTTGCTGCTTGCGATCCAGCGAGGCGGCCTCATGGAATTCGAAGCCAGCTTCACGCGCCGCTGCGCTAAGGGCGGCCCAGACATCGCCGTCGGTGTTGTGGAACACTACGGTCGCCCACCCGCCAGGCTTCAGAACCCGAGCGATTTCCTTCATCGAAGCGGTCATCAGGCCGGCGTAGTCCTTCAGCGACTTGCCGCCGCTGGCCACGGAGAGGGAACGGTTCACGACCGCTTCGCGCGTCGGGTCGGTGATACGCCCCAGCCAGGATTCCCAGATCAGATTGCAGTCGGCGTAGAAGATGTTCGAGCCGAAGGGCGGATCGGTGAAGACATAATCGACGGAGGCGTCGGCGACGCCCGTCAGTTGGGTCGCGCTGCCCATGAGGACGTGCGGGGTCTCTGTCGGCGCTCCGAGCGCCTGATAGTAGGCCTGCAACTGGCCGATCTTCTTGCGCATCACCTCCAGCACATTCGCCTCGGCCGACAGCTGGGGAACGTACAGGGTGCCGGTCAGAGGGCGGTGGCCGCCGCGCGCGTTGAAACGCCGCATCCGCGTGCCGTGCCAGGCGGTGTTGGTGAAGGCGAAAGCCAGGGCGCGGCGCAGACGGTCGTCCGGCTCCGCCAGGACGCCTCGCCACAGGCGGCCCAAGGCGATCCGATTACGGTCAGTGTACATGTCGCGCACCGGTTTCTCGCACGCCTCGCAACGGAAGACGTCGCTCCAGACCGTGTACTCGATCGGGCGTTTGGCGCCGACGGGCGTGTAGAGCCAGGACATGGTCGGCTCGACCGCGTCCCGAAGGCGCTCGAAGGCGGCGCGAAAGGCCTTCGGATCACAGGGCGCGGTGTAATTCCTGGCGATATGGACGGCCGCCGGCGAGAGGTCGGACAGAATGGCGTTTCGGCCGCTGTCGAGCGCAGCCACGCCGGTCATGCCCGACCCGCAGAACGGGTCGCTGATCAGATCGCCCGGCTCGGTGAAGACCTCGATGAAGGGCTTGATCGCCGAGGGCGGCACCTTGGTGTGATAGCTGTGCGCCCTGTAGGTCGTGCTCGCCTTGGAGACCTCGATCCTCGCCGGAATTCGGCCCTCGATATCCGGCGCCAGCGATATCGGCGTCGCGTGGGGCGTGAACGCACGCTTCGGGGCCTTGGGATGGGTGATCGCCATCTGCTCGGCGCGCGCACGAACCGCCGCAACCGCGGCGGCGGTATCGGCGTCGATCGCGCCCTGGACATCCGCCGGAAGCTTCCCGCTTTCGAGAAGGAGAAGATCGGCCGGGACGTTCAGAACGGCGGCCAACGCCTGGCTCTGGGCGTCGGAAAGCGATCGCTCCCCGGCCTCCACGCGGCTGATGAAGGATTTGTCCACGCCCAGCTTGCCCGCCAGATCGGTCACCGTCAGGCCCATAGCCTCCCGGCGTTTCTTGATATGGCTGGCGGGGATGGTCATACGCGGCTCTCCTACTCCCGGAGAGAGTCGCACCGTTGCCAAAACTGGTCAACGCTGCGTCGCGGGATATCTCCGCGCTGCTTGGATTGCTGGTGAAGTCCGCCGTTTTCCGTGGATTCCGCGCTGGGGCATCTATTGTTCTGTGTAAGCGCGGTGGGGCGTGGATCGGTTTGCGGCCCGCGTCCGCTTCGACCCGATCGTGCATATCGGTTCGCCGCCATCTCTACGGAGCGCCTAGGAAGACATGATCAGCTTCAGCGCTTGGCCGAGCGGCTGTTCGCGCGAAACCGAAAGCCGGAAAGAGAAGGAGGAAGGGCGGGGCAATCTGAGCGGGTGACTGCGGAAAGGGTTCACGGTGCTCGACTTAAAGGAGACGAACAATGCAGAATGTAGTTTTTGTAGGTCATCTCGCGACCGATCCGCAGATAGCCGAAGACTTCGGCAAAGCGGTTTTCAGACTACTGGAGCGCCGTATGGGCGGTGATGGGAAGCCCCAAACCATCGGCGTCAACTGCGTCAGCTGGGGCTCGAGCCTCAATCGGAAGATCTTGCCTCGCGTGCCCCGAGGTTCCGAAGTTATGGTGACAGGCGCATTTTCAGACACGAAGTACATAGCCCATGACGGTTCTCCGAGAGAGGCAAAAGAGCTGGTTGTCAGCCGGCTAACAGTCTTGGACTGGGTCTAGCTCAAGACCCTCACTTCTCTGTCCGAGTGAAAATGCGAATTCAGAGTGGAGGTCTCCGCATGGATTGACTTAGCCATGCTCGAACTCAGCATGACGACCGCACCCGCGTTTCCGCGAAGCTCCAGCACCTGGCTGAGTTTGGATGAGCCCTTCAGCCTCGCGCCGGCAATGGACGCCGCTCCGTCGTGTTCCTACAGTTGCCCCACCTGAATGTTCGGAAGGTCACGCAGTGACAGAGGCGCTTCTCAATCAACTGGTCGAAACGGTAGAGGCGCACTATGCCGCCCCCGACGCGCCGCCCCTGCTCGCCTCTCGCTTCGGACAGGCCAACAAGGCCCTTTTGAACGACCTGAAGGGCGCCTACGGCGGACTGCTGGCTGCCGTCCGGGCCGCTGGTGAGGACCGGCTCAAGATCGCCGACAGCCGGCCCGGGCGGGAGGTCATCGCGCCGGCGGACCGGGCCGCGGATATCGGCAACGAGGTTCAGCAACTGTCCGCCACGGCGCGGGCGGCGGGCTCCAGTTTCGACAGCCTTCCCAAGTCCGTGCAGATCGCCTTCTGCGTTAGAACGGAGGCGGGAGAGATCGTCACCCTGCGCGTGACCTCCCCGTTCGACTACAAGCGCATCAAGGTCGGCGAACTGGTGCGGCCCGGCTTCCGCGTCATCGCTGAGGAGTATCGCAAACCCGGCCTCGCCCTCTCCTCCGCGACAGTGCAGGACAAGCAGGCCTTGTGGCAGCAGTTCCTCGCCTGGGCGCAGCAGGAGCAGCTCGACCCATCGACCTTCCAGGCCGCCAAGAAAGACAGCAACGCCCTGGCCCGTTTCCTCGCCGCCCAACCTTCGGACATCATCGGCCGCATCGTCATTCCGGCCGATATCGCAGAGATCCTTCTTCGGAGGAGCTAGCGGTGGCTGGGAAGGTCAAGACCAAGGCGAAACCTGTTTCGCGAGCGAAGACACGCGGCGTCGCCGGCCGAGCGCCGCTCCTTGTTTTGGCCGGCTTGCCGCAAGCCACGGCTGGCCCAGCCGCAAACACGATCAACAACGACGGCAAAACCCCATGGCGGGCGACAGCTGTTGCGTTCCCGGAGCGAGACCCCGTCTACGACGTCGCAGCCGTTGAAGAGCTCGCCGCTCAGGTTCTCGCCTACGCCCGGGAGAACTATCAGGGCGAAGAGGATCCGGTGAACCCCACCCGCATCGTTCTCGCCTATGTCGATGACGACTGGACCCAGCCGTTGTGGGAGGTCTTCGGCAGCGCCGTCTTTCCGGTCCGGATGACCGATCCCGGTTGGGAGTGGCCGGACGGCCGCCCCTGGCGTTTTGACACCGACGCTGTCCATGCGGCCGTGAACCGTGCACTCGTCACCGCTGAGAGCGAGGAGGTGAATGGCACCCGGCTGAGGCTTGAAGCCCATCGGCGGGACGATCCCCTGCTGCTACCGGCGCGGAATTTTGAGCTGACGCGAACGACGGTGCTTCAGGAGCGGTTCTTGGCCCTGATGGAAAGCGGAATAGCGCCTGCGGACATTGCCCTGATCGATGTCGAGGTCGAACGCCGGAAATTCCCGTTCGAGCATCTCCCGATCTTCTACGCCAAGATGGGCGGGAAAAATCAGAGCTTCGCGATCGACCGTCGGGATCTCGTTTTCGCCAAGGCGCATGTGGGCCAGGATGGAGGGCTTCACGATATCCCGGCGGACGCCGAAGAGGACCTGACCGCGGCCAGACTGCGTCGGGAACTTGAAAGCCGTTTTCGGTTCGGCACCCCGCTGCAGCCAGCCGGCTTCCAGCACGATGTTCAAAGGGAGTTCGGCGCTCCTCTCGTTCGGGAGCGGATGTTTTGCATCGATCGTGGCCCGGTGGACGTGTTCGGGGATCACGCCAACGTCTTCGGCAGCGATATGATCACCGCAGAGCGGATCGAAGACGCCCAGAATGAGTAAAGGGCGGGTGCTGGTGCACCCGCCCGATACATAGTCGCGTTATCTTCGTTTACCGCCGATTCAGTTGAGGTCTCAACTGCGTCGGCCCCAAAGCTCCGAGGCCCTATGTCCCCAGTGCCCGGTTTCAACGGATCCAAGATCCTCGGCGACGGCGAGAGAGGTGTGATCCCCTCGTCAGTCCCGTGCACTTCCACCAAAAATGGCTCAGGTGCGAATTAGGATAACGCAAAAACCTACGTACTATTTATGCGCAAACCGCCTCCACGACAAGACGCAGCCTTTAAAGCGCGTGGCGGAGGTGCGCCGGGCGTTGAGAACATGTGAGATTCGCATGCGCTCACGCCTTTAGCCGAAGCCTGTACATACGCGTGAGCCGCACCGGGCGACGGCATCCTAGCTCACTGGGAGGCCGACAGGTAGGTCGCGGCGATAACGAGGAGTCGTCAAGCCAGCAGCACGGCGGCGGCCTCGGCCGGCGTATGGACCATGTAGTCCGGCACGGCGGCGCTGAGCGCGGAGGCCGCGCCGTACCCCCAGGACACGGCCATCGCGGCCACATCAACGTGGTGCGCCGCTTCGATGTCCCGCACCTCATCGCCGACGGCGCAGACGCGGGCCGGTTCGACATCCAGCTTGCGGATCAGGGACGAGAAGCGCGCGCCCTTCCCGAACAGCGATGCGCCGCAGCTGAAGGCCGAGATCAACGACGCCGAGGACCCGAGCACCGCGCGGACATTCTCCTCGCTGTTGGAGCTGACCACGGCAGACCGGACGCCGCCGTCGTGCAGCCGCCGCAGGAGATCGGGGACGCCTTCGAACAGCGCGATCTGGTGCGCCTCATGGGCCATTCGCTTGCGCAGATCGGCGGCGATCCCCGGAAGGCGGAGCGGCGACACGCCCAGCGCCTTGACGACGTCTCGGGTCGGCAGGCCCCGAAGACGTTCGATCTCCGCCGCGTCGGGAGACCGGAAGCGATGGGCCTCGGCGAGGCTCGGCAGCTGGGCGATGAACCAGGTCGCGCTGTCGGCGAGCACGGCGTCGAAGTCGAAGAGGACGAGTTTGTATTGGGCCATTCGGATCGCCATAGCGGGAATACGGTCGGCGGGCACGGGGGTCCCGCCCCGCTACGTCCCGCCGGCCACGAGAAACAGGGTGAACGCGGCCGTTAACGGCGACGCTTAAACGAGCCTTCAGCGCCTCGCACTAGGTGTCGGGAATGAGCTTCCCCGTCGCCAGACCCGATCGCCGCCTTCTCGCGCGCCGCCGGTGCGCCGAACAGTGCGTCATCGAGTACGGCCAGGGGGAAACAGCCCCCGGGGTGCTGCGCCAGCTCGATCTGCACGGCGCTCGCGTCAGATTGCTCCAACGGGGCGCCGCGCTCTCGGGCGATGTCCGCATCCTCACCCAGGCCGGCGACGAGGTTTTCGGCGCGACGGCCTGGCGCATCGGCGATGTGGTCGGCTTGCGGCGGCACTCCCGATCCGAAGCCAGGATCAGGGCGCTCGGGGAACGCTGAACCCCGCATCGGACCAAAGGCGCTAGAAGTCGAAGCCAAGCTGGCCCTCTGCGATGGCCGGTCCGGTCCGACGCCTTGGGCGCGACTTCGGCTTGCTTCCTCGCGGTGACGGCGACGGACTCGGCTTTGCCGTCGGCGTGGCGATGACGCGGTCTTCGCGAGGACGGGGCGGCGCTGGCGTGACGGGTCGGGCCGCCGGCTCGGGTTCTGGTGTCGGCCCGCGGCTCTCGTTCCAGCGGGCGATGTCGCGCTCGCGCCAGGCCACCCGTCCGGGCGAGATCGGCACCGGCTCCGGAAAGTCGCCGGCCTGACGCATGCGCCAGGCGGTCGTGCGGCCGAGGCCCGTCAGGTCCCGGACCTGCCGCCAGCCCAGGAACCGCTCGAGCCCGTCGTCATGGGCCATGACGCTGTTCCAGAAGCGCCGTCGCGCGATCCCCCATGACCGAGGCGAGCGCCGCCGCATCGTTGGCCGCGTCCAGAGGATCGCGGCTCCACCACACCAGCAGCACGGCCTTGAGCGGATAGCTGACCGTCGGGTCGTTCATCAGGGTCTCGAGACTGGGGCGGGTGGTCGTCATGAGGTCGCCTCCCGACGCCGGGCCTCCCGCCGCATCCGCTGGCGCTCGCTGGATGAGGCGGCGGGCGCTGTGATCTGAGCCTCGGCCCACGTCTCCAGCAGGTCCAGCGGGTAGTAGGGCTTGTTGCGGATGTGCCGGCACGGCGGACCGCCCGACCCGGTCGAATAGGGCCGCACGATCTCGGGCTGACGAATGGCGACCACCGCGCCGCGCCCGATGTCTGGGGCCTCGGTGCGGACATAGACGCCCCGAGGCAGGCTCGGGCTCTCATTGATCAGGGCGACGGCGGGGCGCTGCGCCGCGACCGCGCCGAAGGCGAGGAGGCCGACGGCGGGCGCCACGACCGCCACGAGAAGACGACGGAGACGGGTCATCGGCGGTAGGGCTCCAGAATGAGGTCGCGGGTGATCATCACCCGGACCGGAGCCCCAGCCCGGACCCTTATGGACGGCTGGACGCCGAGCTCGCGATCGACGAGCCGTCCGCCGACCTGGGAGGCCTCGATCGAGGCGGCGCTCCCCGCGCTGGCGGCGAACGATCGATCCTCGGATCCGCCGCGCGCCAGTTCGCCCAGGGTCGTGATGGCGCCCGCGAAAAGGCTCGCCACGCCGAGCGGCAGAAGCCGACGATCCACCTCTCCCCGCACGCCGACCGCGCCCTGCGCGTCCACGCCCGGTTCTTCGGACAGGATCAGGCTCTTGCCGTTGGGAAGGATCAGCCGATCCCAGACCAGGAAGGCCCGACGGTCGCCGTGGGCGCTCTCGCCTTCATAGCGTCCGATCAGGCGCGTCCCCTGCGGCACGACGAGATGGCGACCGGTGATGGAGTCGAACACATTCTGGCTGACCGTGGCCACGACCGGGCCGGGACGCGAGGTGTCCACGGCCGTCAGCAGGACGCCCGGGATGATGGCGCCGGCCTTCAGCTCATAGGGCGAAACCGGCGCCAGCAGGCTGTGGGGACTGTAGATCGCGCCATAGTCCCGCATCGCCGGGGAAGGCGGCGCATCCGATCGCCCGCCTGTTGCCTGAACGGCGGCCCCACTCGACGGGCCTCCGAAGAACAGCGCTGAAGCCGCCGCCTGTTCCGCCGGTCGCGGCCCTCTGGGCGCTGCGGCGTATGACGGCGCCGGCGCCCGTGCGGGCGGCGGCAAGGCGGCGGAAGGTTCATCCTCGGGCGTGGCGCCCCGGCGCTCCGGCAAGGCGTCCGCCTGGGCGAGCCGGTCATAGCTCGCGGGCTGATCGGTCACCCGCTCCGAGGGTCGGACGCTGCCCCGAGCCTCGCCCGCGCCATCGGTCTCGGCGGCGTCCCGGGCCTGACGCGTCATCTGCGGCTGGACGACGAAAGCCCAGGCGAGCGAGCCTGACACAAGCAGGGCGGCGACCATCACCGCACCCTGGACGACGGGTTTGCGAATGCGGACCGCGCCCGGCCGCGGCGCCCGGCCCATCAGGGGCGGCGGAGGCGCCTTGGGCGTCGCTGTCGGGGTGGACGGAGGCGGCGCGACATCGTCGCCAGGGCTGACAGGAGGGAGATTGGGATCGGTCATCGGGCAGCTCCCGGAATGCGACGGATGCGGACGATTTGCGGACGACGGTCGCCGAGCCGGAGCTCGGCCTCGTCGAACAGGCGATCGACGATCAGGACGCCGTCGGCCTGCCGGTAGTTGACCAGCTGGAGTTCCTCGCCGGCCCGGACGAACAGGGCCGGCGCCTCATCAATCGAGGCTCCCGGCGACAGGGTGATGAAGGTCCGTGCGCCGTCGTTAAAGACGGCGGTCGGAGCCCAGCGGGGGGATCGCCCTCGCGCCTCGATCCTATAGCGCGCGTCGAGGGGGCCCTGAGGCGTCACTGCCTGCACATCGACCGGTGGCAGGCCCGACAGCGGATCGGCGACCGGGCGACTCGAGGCGGCGAAGCCGTAGTCCCAGGCGATCGCGGCGTTGAAGGCGTCGGCGCCGCCGCTGCGCAAGGTCAGAAGATAGACCCGCTGGCTGGTGGTCAGGACGAGGTTGGTCTCCAGACCCGCTTGCAAGGGCTTGATCAGAACATGGGTCCGGGCGGAGGCGCCGGCGCCCGACTGGCTCTCGCCGATCTGCCAGCGCACCGTATCCCCGGCCGCCTTGGCGGTGACCGTCTCGCCCGGCGCCAGGGTGAGGGTGGTGACCCGCAGGGGTGCGGTCCAGACCTCGTAAACCCGACCGTCGGACCAGCCGAACACCTGGACTCCGCCCACGAAGCCGTCGGCGCTGGAGGCGGCTCTGGCGGACCGGTTGGCTTCCGCGATCGCGGCGCGTCCGGACGGCGTCTCCGGAGGCGGCGTCTCGGGACGACGCCGCCGCGGCGGCTCCGCCTGGGCGACCGCCTCGAGGTAGGGTCGGGCCGTCGAGCCCGGCTCGGCGGTAGGCTGAGACGACTCCGCCTCCAACGGAAGGACAGGATCGGGCCCGACCTCGGGCGCCGGGACCACGGGCGTGATCGCCTCGGCCAGATTGATGGGGTCGGCGTCCGGCCCTCGGAGCAGGGCGCAGCCGGAGAGCGCGATTGCGGCGAACGCCGAAAGGGCGGTCACGCTCAGGAAGCGTCGGGGGTCCATGAGACATCCTCGATCTTGAGGCCTAGGGGATTGCGCATCAGCTCGGCCTCGTTGCGCGGCGGCTGATGGGCGACGGTGATCAGGGCGCGCCAACGCTCGGCCCCGGCCTGCTGGCCGTTCACGAACCGGGTCTCCCGCCATTGCAGGTCGAAGGTGCGGTCGCTGCGGCGGACCACGTTCAGCACCTCGACATTGACCGCTTCCCGACCGGCCTCCGCGAACGGATCGTTGGCCTGGGCCCAGTCGTTCAGGAAGGCCGAGGCCTTCGGCGTGAGGAGATCGTAGGCGCGCAACCAATTCTGCCGGATCACGATCGGATCGATCGATTTTGACCGAACGTCCCGGATCCATTGCGCGAGGGCATAGCCGGTCTGAGCCTCGGTCGGTTCGTACCGCCCGTCCAGGGCCGTGATCCTCTGCGTCTGCCCCCAGTCCGACACCTCCACGACGAAGGGCCGGACCACCGCCCGATCGGCCTGGACCCACCAGCCGGCGCCGAGAAAGCCCGCCAGCGCGAGATTGGCCAGGGCGATGCGGCGCCAGTTGCGGGCATGGGCGATGGAGAGACCCATCCGGTCGTCCCAGACCTGGCCCGCCCTCTGATAGGGAGTAGCCTCGGGCGACGCGGTCAGGCCACGTTTGGGTTTGAAGAAGGGATGCATGCTCAATCCTCGGATCTGACGGTGGGCTTGAGTGCGCCGCTGTTCTCGCCGGCCGGCATGAGGGCGCGACCGGAGTTGGCGATGAAGAAGGCCTGGAGGGCGGCGGATCGGCCGACCGCGCGTCCCCCCTTCGCGCCCCCGCTGAACGGCCGATCCTCGGACAGGGACGGCCGGGGACGGGTCTCGGCCTGGGTCCCGGCCTTGCCCGGAGGCGGCCCGGACGAATCCGGCTGAGGGGGCGGCGCCTCCGACGGCGCTGGGGTGGGAGAACCCGGGGCCGCAGCGCCCGAGGTCGGCGCGGCGTCGCCGCCAGAGGGCGCCGAATCTCGCGTGCGCCCGACAGGCCTCGATCCAGGTCCCGGGCCCGGCGATGACCGCGGTCCGCCGCCCGAAGGTGCGCTTCCCGAGGAAGGTCCGCCTCCTGATGGTCGCCCCGCGGACGCGGCCCCTGCGGCGGATCGCGACGACCCGCTGACCGCCGCGGCCCTTCAGCGGCCGTTCGGACCGGCGCTCAACCTCGGCCAAAAGGCGATGGAGAACGGGCTGCGGCACGTCTCCATCAAGGCTCGGGCCGCCTGAGACATCACGATCTTGATCAATGACCCGCTCGGCTTCGGCCGGGCGGGCTTTTTCTTGTCATCCGGCAGACCTGGAGCGGTCTGAACGCCGGGATCGCCTGGGCCTTGCCGAGGTTTGATCGGCTGTGTTCACTGTTGGGGAGGCTGGTTGGAAATCGTCAGATTGGGGGCTTAGGGCAAGATAAAAGGGGGGTTTTGGCCTTCTGTTTTTCCCAGTCCCGGCAGACACTTGCGACAACCGTGGAGACGGTCGGCGACTTGCGTTGAGTTGGCGTCTGATTCCCCGGCTGGAGCACCCGTCATGCAGGTCCGCACAGCCATCGAAGTGCGCCTCGCCGAGGCGACCAAGGGCGACGTATCCACTCTTCGAGTGCACCTTCCCCAGAGGCTGAAGTCGGACAAGACCAGCGTCCGCATCGCCATGTTCCAGCGCCTCGCGGCCTCGCGTCTGTTCGCCTATGGCGACCGCGCGGGATGTCTGCGCGCGGCCCAGAACCGCTCCGGTCGACCCTTCCGTCTCGACGTCCGGCAGCGTGTGACGGTCAAGGCTCTGGTGTCGCGTCACATGGGCAAGGGGTTCGCCCGAGGCGCGGCGCTCGGCGCCCACATCGCCTACCTCGGACGCATGGGCGCCGGAGAGGATGGGGAGCAGGCCGTGTTCTTCGGACCGGTCCGCGAAGGCATCGATGCGGCAGGCGCGACGGAGGGCTGGGCGAAAGACCGGCACCACTTCCGCTTCATAATTTCACCGGAGCATGGCGACCGGATTTCGGACCTGCAGAGCTACACAAGGGAGGTCATGTCGAGGGTCGCCGACGATCTCGGAGAGCCTGGGCTGAACTGGATCGCGGTCTGCCATTTCGACACCGACCAACCCCATGCCCACGTGCTCGTTCGGGGTCGACGAAGCGACGGCCGGGATCTCGTGATCCCGCGCGACTACATCGGTTACGGCTTTCGTGCACGAGCCCAGGAAGTGGCTCAGGAACGCCTCGGAGACCTCAGCCGTCAGGACGCCGAACGTCGCGTCTGGCGTGAGACCGAGGCCGACCGGTTCACTGCCTTCGACCGCCGTCTCATCGCAGCCGTGGACGACGGCGGCTGTGTCGATGACGGCGTCGGGGGTACTGACGCCTGGACCGCTTTGACGCGTGGACGGTTGCGTCATCTAGAGACGCTGGGCCTTGCGACACGTGTGGGCCGACGCTTCCGGTTGGCGCCTGACATGGAGGCGCGACTGCGACGGCTTCAACTATCGAAGGATGTCATTCGCACACTGAACCAGCGGCGTCTGGACGGCGCGCGGTCAGCCGAACAGCTGGGCAAGGCGCCGGTCCATGGCAAGGTGGTCAAGGCCGGTTTCCACGACGAACTGGGCGGCTCCGCCTTTGTGGTAGTGCGCGCTGCTGACGGCTCCGAACACTATGGCCGGCTGAGCGTCGGCAAGACCCCGCCAGCCATAGGAAAGACGGTCACTCTTTCGCTGGACGCCCGCGGCTTCGCTCAGGTCCTCAACGGTAAGCAGCTCGGACAGGACCTAGGTCGGTGACGGCTCCCACGATCCGGGTCTGAACTCGCGGTTTCAGAAGGAGACGGGTCTCGTGGAGCATCTCCCAGCGACTGCTCAAGCTCAGTTCATCTCGGACCGCGGCATGGGCGGCGGGGACGGCGTCATGTCGAGGCTGTCGATCATAATGTCGATCTCGGCTTCCACGAGATCGAGGTCGGCGCCGCTGAACAGCTGGGCCGCCGCCTCGCGCCAGGCTGCGCGCAGCAGTGTGCGGCAGTCATCGGGGGCGAGGTCGTCCAGATAGACCAGACCCCGCTCGGCCAGCAGGCGTTTGGCGACCCGCCCGGCCCGCACGGCGAGGTCGCTCGTTCCGGCGCCTTCGTCGTCCGCTCGGTCGCCGCGTCTGGGTGGCGGGGGACGACTCATGCTTCGGCCTCAGGCGTTGCCGCGGACGGCCGCGCCAGCCAGCACGCGAGCGCGGAAGGACTCGGCGTCAAACCCCGTGTTGCGATCGTCGATCGCCATGAGAGGTTCGACGGCGGCCGCCGCGACGACATCGGCATGGATGTAGTCCATGCCTTCCTCCTCTCCCGGCAGCGTCCACGCCCGCAGGCCGTGATCGTCGTGCAGACGCGCCAGCGCTTCGAGCCGGAGCTGGATGACGAAGGCGATCAGGGCTCGATCTCCAGTCTCCTCTTGCTCCTCAAGGAGCTGGAAGATCCGAAACGCACGAGCCTCGTAGGACTGACGATCATCGGCCGGCATCTCCGCGAACGCTTCGAGGGCGGCGGTCAGGAGGTCGGCCGGGATCGCCGTCGCCATCGCGCGCTTGGTGAAGCTCGTCATCCGATTTCTCCGACCATGATTGACCGAGACGTGCCCGACTGAGGGCGACAGGGGGCGCGCCGTCCCTTCCGGACTTCAGATAGCCGCGATCGCTCCATTCCGCCATGATCGGCCCTTGGAAGTCGTTTGGATAAGGGACCGTCGGATCGGCGGCGTCTAAGGGAGCCGAGGCACGTCCGAAACAAGTGTCGGGGGGCCCGGCGCACCGCCTGTTCTGTCCATATGGAGACAATCGAATGAGATTCCTGCCCGTTCTGATCGCCGTCCTTGTCGGCGCCTGTCAGCCGATACCCTCCACCGACGCCGGTGACACCGCCGTGTCTTCACCGACGTCCGCCGCTGCTGACTGCGCGGCGCGAGGCGGCGAGATGAAGCCGGTCGGGCGGGCGCAGACCCTTCAGTGCGTCGTGACCTACGCCGATGCCGGCAAGCGCTGCACCACCGGATCGGACTGTCTCGGCGACTGCCGCGTGGACGACGCGCCATTCCCTGCCGCCGGAAGCGCCGCGGTCGGGCGCTGCCAGGCCGAGTCCCAAGTATTTGGATGCTACGCGCGCCTAGAGGATGGCAAGCCGACCCCAGCAATCTGCGTCGACTGAAGCCATCTCCGAAGCCTGCACGGGCTGACGCGCGTTTCGATCCGAGCGTCAGCCCGAGACACAACACCCACACTATCGCTCAACAGCCCACACGCCCAGCAGGGGCGGCCTCCCTCTCCCCAAAATCGCTTCCGCAGGAGGCAGCCGACCCGTCCGACATGGTGGATATGGCCCCCGCTCTTCACAAGGCCGTGAAGTTGTTCGGACGAGGGGACAAAGAAGAAACCAGACGGAACAACCCGGACACTGACGAGGTAATCGAAGCGACAGCATAAGCCATTCAGGTCGGTTGCGGCTTATTTCTTTCAGTGCTTGCCTGATTACAGTTCTGGATCAGACGGAAAGGAGCGCCACATGGCCGGTCTACATCTTCACGGAACTGAGGAAATGCTGCTGACCCGCAAGGAAGCGTCCACCGAGCTTCTGCGGATGGGCATCCGCCGTTCGCCATCGACCTTGGCGAAGGTGTTCTGCACGCGGTCCGACGGACCGCCCTGCACCCATCTCGGGCGAACGCCCTACTACCCCAAGAGCCTGCTACACGAGTGGGCGCGCAGCCAGCTGTCGGGCCTCAGGTCCTCGTCAAGCCAGCCACGTCAGGCTGGACATTGGGGCGAGGCCGCTCACGAGGACGCCTAGCTCCCATTCCCATCCCAGTCTCTTCGGCCGCCCGGCGATCCGCCGGGCGGCCTTCTTTCAGTGGGCCGTCTGTCCTTCTTCAACCGACCAGCCCGCGAGAGAGGCGGCGACGCTCTCGCTGATCCTGTCGGCGGCCGCACGAACCGGGTCGTCCGCCAGGTGGGCGTACCGACTGGTGGTGCTGACGTGACTGTGGCCGAGCAGTTTTCCGATGAGCTGGAGACCTTCACCGCCCGCCAGGCCCGCGCTCGCGAAGCTGTGCCGGAGATCATGAATCCTCAGGTCTTCCATGCCCGCCCGTTTGCGAATGCCGACCCACGCCCAATCGAGGTTGGCGATCGGACGTTTGGGATCTCTCCGATCCGGGAACACATAAATGCTCCCGTTCGAGAGCAGGCCCTCGATCAGCTTCAGCGCCGCGCTCCCGAGACGGATGACCTTGGCCCCCGTCTTGGAATCCTCAAGCCGGAGCATCCCCATGTTGCGATCGATCTCCGACCACTTGAGCCTGGCGATCTCGTTCTTGCGGGCGCCGGTCAGCGCCAGAAGGCGGATGATGTTGATATGGCGAGGATCGCCCCCGTGCTTCTCGAGTTCCGCGAGGACATCGCCGAGCCGCGCCAGCTCGGCCGGGGAAAGGAAGCGATCCCGACGGTTGTCCTTGTAGCGTTTCACGCCGCGCGTGGGGTTGGTCTTCACGAACTCCCGCTCGACGGCGAACGTGAAGATGCCGCCCAGCAGACCGACCGTGCGCGAGGCCGCATGAATGCCGCCGCGGGTGTGCGGCGTCGCCTCTCCACGAATGCGTCCCGACCCGACATCGACCATCAGCCGCTCGATGTCCGCTCGGCCGATATCGGTGACCTTCATCCGGCCGAGGCGCGGCTTGATGTGGCGCGCGATCCGGATGCGGTCGATCCTGAGGGTCGTCGCCTTCTTCATCGTGACGCCCTCCTTCATGTAGAGGTCGCAGAGCTCCGACATCGTCAGTTCTTCGCGTCGTTCGACTTTGGTCCCCTGAGGGTCACCACCTGACGCGACTTCGGCCAGCACAGCGGCCGCTCTTTCGCGGGCTTCCTCGGCGGTCACAACACCATGGCGAGCGATGTGAAGCAGGCGGTCGGCGCCGCCGATCGTCCTGTACCGAACGACGTAGGTTTTGGTGTCGCTGACAGCGACGCGCACCCCGAAACCCTTGAGCTGCGTGTCCCAAAGGGTGAACCGCACCCCTTCGGACGTCAGGGCGTCGACCAGGCGTTTGGTGATCTTTCCGGACCTCGGGTTCTGAACCATTCGATCTCTCCTCGGGCCCACGAGGGGCCGCGTTTCTGGTCCCGGTTTTGGTCACCACATGGTCACCAGCCGGGAGGATTTCGGAGGATAATCGAGAAATCAGCGGTAAAAGAACGAACCCTGAACCTGCCTACCACAAGGGTGTTTGAGCCATTTCGAGCAACTGAAAAGAACCCTAAGGTTCGAGCTCTATGTCCCAGTAAAGATAGTCCAGCCAGCTCTGGTGCAGATAGTGGGGCGGGAAGCGGCGGCCGGCGTCCTGGAGCTGCCAGGCGTTGGGACGATAGGGCTCGCGGCGGATCGGCATCATGGCCTGGCGCGGGGTGCGGCCGCCCTTGGCCAGATTGCAGGGGCTGCAGGCGGCGACGATATTGTCCCAGGTCGTGCGTCCGCCCTGGGAGCGGGGGACGACGTGATCGAAGGTCAGCTCGGCCGACTGCCCGCAATACTGACAGGCGAAACCGTCGCGCAAAAAGACGTTGAAACGGGTGAAGGCTGGGCTGCGGTCCTGATCGACATAGGATTTCAGCGCGATCACGCTGGGCAGCTGCATCTCCATGGACGGGGAGCGCACCACCTTGTCGTACAGGGACACCACGTCGACGCGGTCCTGATAGACCGCCTTGACCGCCTCCTCCCACGGCCACAGCGACAGAGGATAGTAGGACAGGGGCCGAAAATCGGCGTTCAGCACCAGGGCGGGGAAACCGGACGGCGGTCTATGGAGAACCTGCATCAGGCCCTCCCGTTCTGGCGGGGGGATTTTGAGGCGACAGAGGTGAGGACACGTCTCCTTCCCTAGTCTTATCCCGCCAGCCTACCCGTGATTCCCGTTCATCGCCATGACCGACGTGCAGCGTTTTCGTGACGCCCGCCTCAGCTCCGCGCGGCATGGGTGGGAAACCCAGGCAGGGTCCAGCCCCACCGCAGGGCGGCCGCCCGCAACAGGAAGCCGCACAGGGCGGCGACGATGGCGGCGGGCCACACGCCCACGCCCGGCGCCCGCAGCGCCATATAGACGGTCGCCGCCAGAATGGCCGCCGTGACGTTGATCTCTCGCCGCAGCAGGATGGACGGTTGGCCCGCCAGGGTGTCGCGCACCACCCCGCCGAAACAGGCGGTCAGCGTGCCCATGACGATGCAGATCAAGGCGGGCGCCCCCGCCGCCTCAGCCTTGGCCGCCCCCATGACGCCGTAGGCCGCCAGGCCGATCGCATCCAGCCATAACAGAGCGCGGAAGCGCCAGTCGCGCTGCCCCACCAGCCACAGCCCCGTCGAGGCGAACAGGCAGACGGCCAAATAGCGCCAGTCCTGAACCCAGAAGACCGGCAGGCCCAGCAACAGGTCGCGCAGCGTCCCGCCTCCGACCCCGGTGATGGCCCCGAAGAAGGCGAAGGTGACCACGTCGTGCTTTTCGCGCGCGGCGGCCAGCGCGCCGGTGGCGGCGAAGACGGCCACGCCGGCGAAATCCAAGGCCGACAGCACGGTCTGGGCGTTGCGCAGCGGTTCGGTCAGGACGGGATCGAGCGGGGTCATGCGGTCGTCTCCAGCAAGATCTCTCCGCGCTTGACACCCGTGTACCAGGCCCACAGCAGATGGGTCGCCACCGCGCGATACGGCCGCCAGACCTCGGCGCGGGCATAGGCCGCCTTCTGATCCGGCCGAACCTCGGCACCGTCGGCCCAGCGGATCGCCTCCTGCAAGGCCACATCCCCGCCCGGAAACACGTCCAGACGTCCCTCGCACATCAGCAAATAGGCCTCGGCCGTCCACAGGCCGACTCCCTTAAGCGCCGTCAACGCCGCGATGGCCGCCGCGTCGTCCAGGTTCGACAGATGCTCCAGATCGATCTCTCCAGCCATCTGGGCGCGGGCCATACCCTGTCCGTAAGTCGCCTTCTGCCGCGACAGACCCATGCCGCGCAGTTGATCCAGATCGTGCGCCAGCAGGCGCTCGGGCGTGATCTCGCCCATCCCTTCGCGCAGGCGCGCCCAGACCGAAGCGGCCGAGGCCACCGAGACCTGCTGCTCCACGATCATGCGGAACAGCCCCTCGAACCCGCCGATCCTCAACCGCCATTCGAACGGCGGCGTCTGGGCGTGAACGCGCGCCAGGGCCGGATCGGCGGCGACAAGCGCCTCGCGCGCGGCGGCGATGTCATCGGGCGTGGGCTGAAGCGGCATGATCTACCTATGACGCGCCGGGACGCTCAAGGAAATCCGGTCGATGGCGGATTTCGGCTGGCGACAGACCGAGCCAATAACTATTATTGGGTCCTTCATCGAGGAGGCCGCCATGACCATGACCGTCGAACTGGGCGCATTGGAGCAGGTCGTCGACCGGCTGGTTCGCGACGGCCGTTACGGCTCCAAGAGCGAAGTGCTGCGCACCGGCGTCCGACTGGTGCAGGAGCATGAGGCGCGACTGGCGGTCCTGCTGGGCAAGCTGGAGGAAGGCATAGCCGACGCCGACGCCGGTCGACTGACCCCCTTGGAAGACGTCCGCGCCGCTTTCGAGGCTCGTTGGGCCGCCGAGGGCGAATGAGGGTTCGGCTCGCTGACGCCGCCTTACGCGACCTGACCATGATCGAACACCATGTGGCGTTGGACAGTCCGAACGCGGCGCGGCGATTGGTCAGGACCCTTTTCGAACGCTGCGAAACCCTCGCCCAAAATCCCCGGCGCTATCCAGAGACCGGCGTCGCCCATCTGCGAAAGCGGCCTGAGGGCTCCTATCTGATCTTCTACAGGGTGACGGCCGATGTCGAAGTCGTCCGCATCCTTCACGCGGCCCGCGACTGGACGCATCTGCTGGACACGGACGAAGATTAGCCGTGTTCGCCACCCGCTTCGCCCCCTCTCCCACCGGCCGCCTGCACAAGGGCCATGCCTTTTCGGCGCTGACGGCCTGGTCGGCGGCGAAGGCGGCGGGCGGGCGGTTCGTGCTGCGGATCGAGGACATCGATCCGACCCGCTGCCGGCCGGAATACGAGGCCGGGATTCTGGAGGATCTGGCCTGGCTGGGGCTGGATTGGGAAACGCCGGTTCGGCGTCAGTCCGATCATCTCGGCGACTACGCCGCCGTCATCGAAAGCCTGAGGGCGCGCGGGCTGCTCTATCGCTGTTTTCGCACGCGCAGGGACATCCTGAACGCCATCGGCGACGCACCGCACGGCATCATGGAGGCCGTGCGGCCCGGGCCGCATCCGGCGCGGGAGGAGGCGCGGCTGCTGGCCTCGGGCGCGCCGTTCGCCTGGCGACTGTCGCTGGACCGTGCGCGCGAGGCGCTGGGCGAGAAGGTCTGGAACGGCATGACCTGCGTCGAAGAGGGCGAAGGCCCCGATGGAGAGACCGGCCTGCTGCCCATCGATCCGGCGGCGGCGGGCGACGTCGTGCTGGCGCGCAAGGATACGGGTGTCGCCTATCATCTGGCCGTGACCCATGACGACGCCCTGCAGGGTGTGACCCATGTGATCCGGGGCCAGGACCTGTTCGCCGCCACCCCTGTGCAGCGGCTGATCCAGACGCTGATGGGCTGGCCCGCCCCGATCTATCGTCATCATCGGCTGCTGGCGGGACCGGACGGGCGGCGCTACGCCAAGCGGGATCGGTCGGTCACCTTGGCCGAGTTGCGCGCCGGCGGACTGACGGCCGAGGCGCTGCGCGAGGAACTGGGGTTCAGCCGCGGCGGCTGAAGATGCGTGAGGCGCCGTAGCCGGTCAGGGCCGCCAATACGACGCACAGCACGCCGTACAGCCACGGGCGGCGATGGGCGAACTCGTAGATGTCGCGCTCCAGCCCCACCTTTTCGACCGTCAGCGTCAGGTTGGACACCGACTGCGGCTCGCCGTCCTGGAACAGCCAGACCTCGGTGTAGTATTTGCCCGTGGGCGCCACGGTCGGCAGTTTGACCTCGGCGCGGAACAGCCCCTTGTCCACGAACTCGACCCCTTGGGAATCGGTGTCATAGAGGGCGGCGGCCTCCTTCAGCCGGATCACGGCGCGGCGCCAGTCCAGATAGTCGTCGCCCAGACGGCTGACCACCACGTCGCGCACGCCATAGCGCGACACCGTGCGGCTTTCCTGCGGCGCGTCGATGCGCAGGTGATCGACCCCGACGCCCAGGCGCCGCAGCTGGCCGAAGTCGGCGATGTCGCTGAGCGGCCGGGTCGAGGCGGTCATGTAGAAGCCCGGCGCACCCTCGAACACCACCGGACGGCTGTTCAGCCAGACGCCAGAGGTGCGGGTCTTCTTGACCAGGCGGATCGGGGCGTCCGGCCCGCGCACCACCACGACCACGTCGGTCGGATCGGGCGTGGGATTGAACACCGCGCCGTACAGGACGATGGACGCCCCCCTGAAACCGGAATCGACATGGACCTGGGCGTCCGTCAGGGCGGCGGCGACACGCAGGGCGCCGGTGGTCGCCTCCGAGCGGTCGGACGCGGGCGCGACGACGGCGGCCGGTGCGGGATCGGGCGGCGGCAGGGCCTGGATCATTCCGGGATCCCCGGCGCCAGCATGAAGATGTCGGCCGGCCGCACGAACAGCTCCAGCCCCATCTGGATTCCGACCAGCAGCACGATCAGCCCCAGCGCCGCGCGCAGCTCCTCGGCGCGGAACCGGCCGGCGAACCGGGCGCCGATCTGGGCCCCGACCACCCCGCCCAACAGCAGGATGGTGGACAGGACGATATCGACCGTCTGGTTGCGCCCGGCCTGCAGGATGGTGGTGATGGCGGTGGTGATGATGATCTGGAACAGGCTGGTGCCCACCACCGCGCCCGCCCGCATCCGCAGGACATAAAGCATGGCGGGCACCAGGATAAAGCCGCCCCCCACCCCCATGATGGCCGACAGCACACCGGCGAAAACGCCCAGGCCGAACGGCGGCAGGGCGCTGATGTACAGACCCGACTTGGGGAACTTCATCCGCAGCGGCAGGCCGTACAGCCACATCGGGCGGCGACGCTCCTTGCGCGGCGCCGGCACGCCCCGGCGACGGCGCAGGATCTCCGTCAGGCTCTCGTTCAGCATCAGGCAGCCGATGGCGCCCAGGAAGACCAGATAGGACAGGGCCACCACCAGATCGGCCTGGCCCAGCAGGCGCAGGTAGCGGAACAGCTCCACCCCCGCCAGGGCGCCGACCGCCCCGCCGGTCGCCATGACCGACCCCATTTTGAAATCGACCGCCCCCTGGCCGGCGTAGCGGATCACGCCCGAGGTCGACGAGGCCACGACGTGGCTGGCCTGGCTGGCCACGGCGACGGTCGGGGGAATGCCCAGGAACACCAAGATCGGCGCCATCAGGAAGCCGCCGCCGATGCCGAACAGGCCCGAGACGAACCCGACCACCGCCCCCAGGATCACCAGGGTCGGCCAGTTCACCGAAACCTCGGCGATCGGCAGATAGATGTCCAAAGGACGGGCCTTCGGCTGGAGCGGTTACAGGTTCGCCGTCAGGCGGGGCGGAGGCGGTGTCTTAGCCTGAAGCCTGCGACGTTGTCTGCGACAAAGGCCGGGATTGTGCGACGAAGGCGTCGGCGGCGGTGCGGGCGGCGCGCTGATCCACGGCGCTGGCCTGCGGACGCAGCCGCGTGACGGCGGCCTGGGCCTCGGTGTCGCCGCCGCGCGCGGCGATCATGTACCACTTCAGCGCCTCGGTCGGGTTCTTGGCCACGCCGTCGGCCCCGGTCTCATAGATACGGGCGACGTTGTACTGGCTGTCGGGCAGACCGCCCTGGGCCGCCTTCAGCAGCCAGGCCAGGGCCTCGGCCTGATTAGTCGCGCCGCCGTCGCCCTCGTACAGTTGCATTCCGTAAAGATGCATCCCGCGCGGATCGCCGCCTTCGGCCGCGCGGCGGCCCCATTGGCGGCTCTTGGCCGGATCGGCCGGCACGCCGGCGGCCCCGTCCAGATACAGCTGCCCCAGATAGGTCTGGGCCGGGGCGTAGCCCAGATCGGCGGCGCGGGTCATGCCCGCCAGGCCCGACATGTCGCCGCCGTCCAGCTTGCCGATCGCGGCCTCGTAGTCGGCGGCGCCGGGGCCGGCGATGTCGAAGGC
>NZ_DALZQC010000018.1:0-39970 GCF_032017145.1 Brevundimonas sp. | reverse complement strand
CCGCCGGCGCCCAGGATCACCACCGCCCGCCCGGCGACTTGCAGAGCCGGCGCCTGTTCCGCCAGGGCGTTCATCAGCCCATGGCCGTCGGTGCTGTCGGCGACGATGCGCCCGTCCTCGAACACCAGCAGATTGGCCGACCCGACCAGGCGGGCGTCGTCGGACACGCGATCCGCGGCGGCGAAGGCCAGTTCCTTATACGGCGCCGTGACGTTCAGCCCGCGCAGCCGGCCCGCGCGCCCCTGGTCCAGCAGGGCCGCAAACTGGTCCGGCGTCTCCGGCCCATGGGCGACATAGGCGGCGTCCAGACCCGCCGCCGCGATCCAGGTCGTGTGGATCAGGGGGCTGAGAGAATGGGCGATGGGCCAGCCGACGACCCCGGCCTGGACGGTCATCGGATCAGCACTCCGGCCCGGCGCAGTTCGGCCAGAACCGGCCAAAGCGGCAGGCCCAGCACGGTGAAATAGTCCCCGTCCACCGCTTCGAACAACTGCGCGCCCAGCCCCTCCAGCCGATAGGACCCCACACAGGCCAGCAGCGCCTCGCCCTCGGCCGCCAGATAGGCGTCCAGGAAGGCGTCGGAGAAATCGCGCATCCGCATCTGAACCGTATCGACGCCCGACCAGACGACCTGGCCCCTGGTCGCCAGGGCGGCGGCCGAATGCAGCTGGTGCGACCGGCCGCGCATGGCCTTCAGGCGTTCGCGCGCCGCATCCAGCGACCGGGCCTTGGATACCAGGCCGCCATCGAAGGCCAGGGTCTGATCCGACCCCAGAACCCAGGCGTCCTCATCGTCGCGCGATACGGCCAGGGCCTTGGCCTCGGCTAAACGGACGGCCAGGGCGGCGGGGTCCAGGTCGCCGGATGCGGCCTTGATCGCGTCCTCGTCCACGCCAGCGACACGCACGGCGAACGACACGCCGGCGTTCTCCAGCATGGCCCGCCGGGCCGCGCTCTTGGACGCCAGGATCAGGGGCTGGGTCGGCTCGCTCACCAAGTGGTTCCGATCTTCTGATTGCGATGTTCGCTGAGCAGGTTGGTGATGGCGGCCGCCGTCTCCTCGACCGACCGCCGGCTGACGTCGATGGTGGGCCAGCCGCGCCGTTCGAAGGCCCGGCGCGCCTTGATCGTCTCGTCACGCACCGCCTCCTGGTCGGTATAGGCGGAAGAGGGATTGGCGTTCAGATTGTCGATCCGGTTGCGCCGGATCTGAACCAGCCGATCCGGCGAAACGGTCAGGCCGATGACCAGCGGGTTCTTCAGCTTCGTCAGCCGCTCGCCGTCCTCCTGGCCCGGCACCAGGGGAACATTGGCGGCGCGGATGCCCCGGTGGGCCAGATAGATGCAGGTCGGGGTCTTGGACGTCCGGCTGACGCCGCACAGCACCACATCGGCCCCCTCCAGCTGCTCCAACGAGCCCTGGCCGTCGTCATAGGCCATGGCGAAGTCCAGGGCCGCGATGCGGTTGAAATAGTCGTGGTCCAGGGCGTGCTGGGCGCCGACGCGGGTGGACAGGGCCGCCCCGAGATAGCGGGACATGGCCCCCACCAGGGGATCGAGCGCGCCGATCTGGGGCATGTCCAGCCGCCGACAGCCCTCTTCCAGCTGTTCGCGCAGATCGCGATCGACCAGGGTGTGCAGAACCACGCCGGGCGCCGAGGCCACCTCCTGCAGAACCCGCTCCATCTGTTTGTCGGAGCGGACCAGGGCGTAGATGTGCTCGATGGGGATGACGCCGTCGAAGCGGGCCGTGACCGCCTTGGCCATGGCGTTCAGCGTCTCGCCGGTGGAATCCGATACCAGATGGACGTGGAAATAGGTGGCCAGGCGGCCGGGATTGGACGGCCGGACGCCGGACGGTCGGGCAGGGCTCATACGGTCGGTCTCCCTGTTGAAACTTCGGGGACGGCGGGGGATCGCCGGGGCGCCGTTTGTCTTAGCCGCTCAAGGTTCTCGCCGCGAGCGGGGATGAGGGTGGATCGCATCATCCGCACGCGGCCCGTTCATCCCAAGGCGGAAAACCCTTTTCGCCTTCGCTGTGGAAATCCTAACGGTTGGTTAACGCCGCTTAACCCCGTTCACAGGCCCGAAGCCCCGCAAAGCCTTTGTCGTTAAGCTTTCATTAGGGATTATCCACCGGCCCGACAGGCGACAAGATCATCCCCGTTAACGATAGTCGGACCGGGGATATCCGCTTTTGTTCCGCCGCGAGAGCCGAAGTCATCCCCGTCATTCCACCGCCCTACCTGCCACTTCGAATCTTCTAATTCTTATTCTGATTAGGGATTGAGAGCGGGGGGCTGTGACCTTAATCGTCCGGCATGACCGATCCGACCCAGAACGCCGATCAGACACCCCTGATGATCCGGGCTCTCCGAGGAGAGACGTTGGATCGTCCGCCCGTCTGGTTCATGCGTCAGGCCGGGCGGTATCTGCCCGAGTACCGTCGTCTGAGGGCCGAGGCGCCGGACTTCATCGCCTTCTGCCTGAACCCCGAGATGGCGGCTGAGGCGACGCTTCAGCCCATGCGTCGGTTCGGCTTCGATGCGGCCATCGTCTTCGCCGACATTCTGTTGATCCCGCGCGCCCTGGGTCAGGACGTCTGGTTCGAGACGGGCGAGGGGCCCCGGCTGGGCGAAATGCCGATCCCCGGTCGGATGGCCGAGCTGGCGCCGTCGGCGGGCGAGCATCTGTCGGCTGTGGGTGAAACCCTGTCGATCGTGCGTGCGGCGCTGGAGCCCGAGCGCGCCCTGATCGGGTTCGCCGGCGCGCCCTGGACGGTGGCCACCTATATGTTGGACGGCGAGCATCGCACCATCGGCAAGGGCGAACGCGCCCAGGCCCGCACCTACGCCTACGCCGATCCCAAGCGCGTGGACGAGACGCTGGAGGTGCTGGTCGAGGCCACGGCCCGGTATCTGAAGATGCAGGCCGACAGCGGCGCCCAGGTGCTGAAGATTTTCGAGAGCTGGGCAGAAGGGCTCCCCGACGACCTGTTCGAACGGCTGGTTCTGAAGCCCCACCAGGCGCTTGTCCGCCGCACGCGGGAGCTAGGGGTCGCCGTGCCCCTGATCGGCTTCCCACGCGGCTCTGCAGCGCTTGCAGAGCGTTATGCCGAACAGGTCGAGGTGGACGCCGTCGCGCTCGACACGGCCTGTCCTTTGGAGGTCGGCAAACGGGTGCAGCGGATCAAGCCGATCCAGGGCGCGCTGGACCCGTTGCTGCTCCGCGCCGGCGGCGAGATGCTGGACCGCCGCGTCGATCAGTTGATGGAGGCCTGGGGGCAGGGGCCCTGGATATTCAACCTGGGCCATGGCATCCTGCCGGACGTGCCCATCGACCATGTCGAACAGGTGTTGAAACGGATCGGCGCCCAATGATCGATGCGCGGGATGGGGCGGGTTTGAAGGGGCGGCGGATCGCCGTGGTTCTGTTCAATCTGGGCGGGCCGGACGATCAGGCCTCGGTCAAACCCTTCCTGTTCAACCTGTTCAACGACCCGGCCATCATCGGGTTGCCGGGGTTTGCGCGCACGCCTCTGGCCCGTCTGATCTCCAGCCGGCGCGAGGCGTCGGCTCAGGCCAACTATCGCCTGATGGGCGGCGGTTCGCCCCTGCTGCCGGAAACCCGGCGTCAGGCCCAGGCGCTGGAGACGGTGCTGAACGAGCGGCTGTCGCACGACGAGGTCCGCGTCTTCGTCGCCATGCGCTACTGGCATCCGCTGACGGAAGAGACGGCGGCCGATGTCGCGGTCTATGGGCCGGACAAAGTGGTCCTTCTGCCGCTCTACCCGCAGTATTCGACGACCACGACCCAGTCGTCGCTGCAGCTCTGGACCGCGACCTACGCCGGATCGGGCGTCAGCCGGGCGGTCTGCTGCTATCCCCAAGCGGCAGGCTGGATCGCCGCCCAGGCCCAGGCGATCGATCAGAAGCTGGACGAGGCGGGCGACGCCCCGGTGCGGGTGCTGTTTTCCGCCCACGGCATTCCTGAAAAGTTGGTCAGCGGCAAGGGCGACCCCTATCAGGAGCAGGTCGAGACGACCGTCGCCGCCGTGGTCGCAGAGATCGAGGCCCGGCGCGGCCCCATCGACCACGCCCTCTGCTATCAGAGCCGCGTCGGACCGATGAAATGGCTGGGGCCGTCCACGCCCGAGGCGATCCAGACGGCGGCCGACGACGGGGTCGGGGTGGTCGTCACCCCCATCGCCTTCGTTTCCGAACATATCGAGACCCTGGTGGAACTGGACATCGAATACGCCGAACTGGCCCATGCCAAGGGCGTTCAGCCCTATCTGCGGGCGCCCGCCGTCGGGATCGAGCCGCTGTTCATCGACGCCCTGGCCGAGGCGACCGTGGGGGCCTTGGGCCGCACCGGCGTCGCGCCGTATGGACAGGGGTGCAAGGGCGACTGGAAGGCCTGTCCGCATCGTAACGGGAGACACGCGGCATGAACCTGTATGATCTGGCGCGCGGCCTGCACATTCTGGCGGTGATCGCCTGGATGGCCGGGTTGCTGTTCCTGCCGCGCCTCTACGCCTATGACGTCGAGCAGAACGCCAAGCCCGAACCCTTGCGCGGCGAGATGCAGGCGTTGCTTCGCCTGTGGCAGACGCGGCTGCTGCGCATCATCCTCAATCCGGCGATGATCCTGGCCTGGGGCTTCGGCCTGTGGCTGATCCATATCGACGTCTCGGCGCGCGGCGCGGCCTTCCTGGTCGAGCCCTGGATGGTGACGAAGCTGGTCGGGGTCTTCCTGCTCAGCGGTTGGCACGGCTTCCTGGCCGCGCAGCGGAAGAAGATCGCCGCCGGCACGTCGAAATATTCCGGCAAGTTCTGGCGCATGACCAATGAGGTGCCGTTCGTCCTGGCCATCATCATGGTGCTGTCGGTGACGACGGAATGGCGGTTCGGTTAGGCGGCCCCGCTTGACCTGGGCCGCCGGCTGTGGTTCCGCTGGCGGTGAACCGTTCGACCCTGGCGTCGGCGGTCCCTCTCTTCTTCGCGACGCCTGCCGGTTCGACCAGCGGGACGCCGTCGCGCCCTCCTCCGGCCGAAAGGCCAGACATTCCTAGAGACCCGACGCCGCAGCGACCATCTGCGTGCGCCCGCGAGCCTGCATCATGACCGACGTCCGCGACACCAATCCCGACACCCCCGAAAACGAAGGCGTGGAGGCCGAAGCCCCAATCCATCACGGCGCCCAGCATGAGGCCGGCGAGGCGGCCGGCGCCGATTCCGGCGTGGACACCACGGCCGACGAGGACGAGGACGGCGAACCCGTCGTCGCCAACGGCCGCATCACCCTGGCGGAACTGAACGAAAAGACGCCGGCCGACCTGGTCGCCTTCGCCGAACAGCTGGAGGTCGAGAACGCCTCCAACCTGCGCAAACAGGACCTGCTGTTCGCCATCCTGAAGGCTCTGGCCGACGAAGAAGTCGAGATCATCGCTGACGGCGTGCTGGAAATCCTGCCGGATGGTTTCGGCTTCCTGCGGAGCCCGGACGCCAACTATCTTCCGGGTCCGGACGATATCTATGTGTCGCCGTCGCAGATCCGCCGCTTCGGCTTGCGTTCCGGCGATACGGTGCACGGCGCCGTGCGCGGCCCGCGCGAGGGCGAGCGTTACTTCGCCCTGCTGAAGGTCGACACGATCAATCTGGAAGACCCGGAACTGGTCAAGACCAAGGTCCTGTTCGACAACCTGACGCCCCTCTATCCCGAGGAGCGGCTGCACATGGAAATCCAGGACCCGACCCTGAAGGACCGTTCGGGCCGGGTCATCGACATCGTCGCGCCTTTGGGCAAGGGCCAGCGCTGCCTGATCGTGGCGCCGCCTCGCGTCGGCAAGACGGTGATGCTGCAGAACATCGCCAAGTCTATCGAGAAGAACCATCCCGAGGTCTTCCTGATCGTCCTGCTGATCGATGAACGCCCGGAAGAAGTCACCGACATGCAGCGCACTGTGAAGGGCGAGGTCGTGGCCTCCACCTTCGACGAGCCCGCCACCCGCCACGTCGCCGTCGCCGAAATGGTGATCGAAAAGGCCAAGCGTCTGGTCGAGCACAAGAAGGATGTGGTGATCCTGCTGGACTCCATCACCCGTCTGGGCCGCGCCTACAACGCCACCGTCCCCTCGTCGGGCAAGGTGCTGACCGGCGGCGTCGACGCCAACGCCCTGCAACGTCCCAAGCGCTTCTTCGGTGCCGCGCGCAATGTGGAGCAGGGCGGTTCGCTGACCATCATCGCCACGGCCCTGATCGACACCGGCAGCCGCATGGACGAGGTGATCTTCGAAGAGTTCAAGGGCACCGGCAACTCGGAAATCGTGCTGGACCGCAAGGTCGCCGACAAGCGCATCTTCCCCGCCATCGACGTGCTCAAGTCCGGCACCCGCAAGGAAGACCTGATCACGCCGAAGGACCAGCTGGCCAAGACCTATGTCCTGCGCCGCATCCTGAACCCGATGGGGCCGCAGGACGCCATCGAATTCCTGCTCGACAAGCTGCGTCAGTCGAAGAACAACGCCGACTTCTTCCAGTCGATGAACACCTGAGACGGCATGCGCCGTCGGGCGTTCTGTTTCACGTGAAACGGAGCTGAGGCCGATGAAGATCAATGTCGAAGTCGATTGCACGCCGGCCGAGGCGCGGGCCTTCCTCGGCCTGCCCGACGTCACCCCGCTGAACGACGCCATGGTCGCCGAGATGCAGAAGCGGATGCAGGAGAATGTCTCCGCCATGCAGCCCGAGGAGCTGATGAAGACCTGGACCAGTTTCGGCCTGCAGGCCCAGGACCAGTTCCGACGCCTGATGGAAGCGGCGGTGAAGTAGCCGCTGATCGCCTCCCATAGAACAGGGAGGACGCGCCGCGCCAACGTCCGGTCTGGAATGGGGAGGAGACCTGATGACCGACACCATCTTCGCCCTCGCCACGCCTCCCGGTCGCGGAGCCATCGCCGTGGTTCGGTTGTCGGGGCCCGCCGTCGAATCGACGCTGGCCTGCCTGGGGGCGGATCGGCTCAAACCGCGAATGGCTGCGGTCCGACATCTGGTCCATAATGGCGCGGCCATCGACCAGGCGCTGGTGCTGCGTTTCGTGGCACCGCATTCCTATACCGGCGAAGACTCGGCCGAGCTTCATCTTCACGGAGGACGAGCCGTAGTCGAGGCCGCCAGCCGCGCCCTGATCGCGCTGGGCGTTCGACCGGCCGAACCGGGCGAGTTCACGCGCCGCGCCTTCCAGAACGGCCGCATGGACCTGGCCCAGGCCGAGGCGGTCGCCGACCTGATCGACGCCGAGACGACGGCGCAGGCCAAACAGGCTCTCGGTCAGCTCGACGGACGTTTGAGCGAAACCTACGCCGGTTTTCGCCGCGATCTGCTTCACGCCTTGGCCCTGGTGGAAGCCGAGATTGATTTCCCAGACGAAGAGGTTCCCGACAATCTGGCGCGCACCGCCGGCCCCGTAATGGATCGCCTGATCGACGATCTGCGCCGCGCCATCGACACTGGCCGGAGAGGCGAGCGCGTGCGGGACGGCTATCGGATCGTCCTGATCGGAGAGACCAATGCGGGCAAGTCTTCGCTGTTCAACGCCCTGATTGCGCGAGAAGCCGCCATCGTCACCCCCATCGCTGGAACGACGCGCGACGTGCTGGACGCCGAACTGGTGATCGGCGGCTATGCCGTCACCCTGTCCGACACCGCAGGGTTGCGCGATAGCGACGATCCCGTCGAAGCCGAGGGGGTTCGCCGCGCCCGTGCGCGGGCGGATCAGGCGGACCTGCGCCTGTGGGTGCGGGCGCCGGGCGATCCGACAGGGACCGCCGCTGACTACGCCCGGACAGCCGACCTGATCGTTGCGACCAAAAGCGATCTCGGCGTCCACGACTTTGCCGGCAGTATGGATGTCTTAGAGGTAAGCGTGACAACCGGGCAGGGGCTCGCCGCGCTGCATGACTGGATCGCCGCCAGGCTGTCGCGAGATCTCGCCGGTTCCGACTTTCCGGCTGTCACCCGTGAGCGACACCGCCTTCGTCTGAGGGAGGCCCTTGCCGCCGTCGAGGCAGGTCGGGCCGCGCTGGAGATCGCGCCTGAGATGGCGGGGGATGATCTACGCCGAGCCGCCCAGGACCTGGCGCGCGTGACGGGCGCCATAGGCGTGGAAGACATACTCGGTCAGGTCTTTGCGACCTTCTGCATCGGAAAGTAGCCCTTTAGCCATACCGCTGTTTCACGTGAAACAGCATTCACCGTGATGAGTCTATGACTGGCGAAAGGCCCCGACTTGGCCTATGTGGGCGCGGATGAACCATCCCACTCAATTCGTATACGACGTCGTCGTCATCGGCGGCGGCCACGCCGGCTGTGAAGCGGCTGCGGCGTCTGCCCGCGCGGGCGCGCGTACGGTCCTGCTGACGCAGAAGCTGGAGACCATCGGCGAGATGTCCTGCAACCCGGCAATTGGCGGCCTGGGTAAGGGGCATCTGGTGCGAGAGATCGACGCCCTGGATGGGGTCATGGGGCGTCTGGCTGACGTCTCGGGCATTCAATTTCGTCTATTAAACCGTTCCAAGGGCGCCGCCGTTCGGGGGCCTCGCAGCCAGATCGACCGTCGTCTTTACCGCGAGGCCATGCAGGCCGAACTGGCTGTCACGCCTAATCTGACGCTGATGGCTGGAACGGCCGAACGTCTGCTTCTGGAGAGCGACCGCGTTGTCGGTGTTATGACGGGGGCGGGACAGACGGTCCGGGCCGGCGCCGTCGTCCTGACCACGGGCACCTTCCTGAACGGCGTTATCCATTGCGGTGACGAGCGTATCCCGGCCGGAAGACATGGCGAAGACCCCTCGACGGGACTGGCGGCTGACCTCCACGCCGCCGACCTGATGATGGGCCGATTGAAGACGGGCACGCCGGCGCGGCTGGACGGCCGCACCATCGCGTGGGAGCGTCTTGAGATGCAGCAGGCGGACGAGACGCCCTCGGCCTTCTCCTTCATGACCGACGCCATAACCGTGCCGCAGATCGCCTGCGGCGTGACCCACACGACCGAAGAGACACACCGCATCATCGCCGAGAACCTGGGCGAAAGCGCCGTCTATGGCGGTCGGCTGTCGGGGCGGGGGCCTCGCTACTGCCCGTCCATCGAGGACAAGGTGGTTCGGTTCTCCGACAAGATCAGTCATCAGATCTTCCTGGAGCCGGAAGGTTTGGACGATCCTACGGTCTATCCGAACGGCATCTCCACCTCCGTTTCAGAGGCTACTCAGCTGGCCTTCTTGCGGACCATTCCCGGTCTCAAGGCGGTCGAGGTGTTTCGCTACGGCTACGCCATCGAGTATGATTATGTCGACCCGCGAGAACTGACCCCGGCGTTGGAAGCAAAGAAGCGGCCCGGTCTTTATCTTGCGGGGCAGATCAACGGCACGACCGGATATGAGGAGGCGGCGGCCCAGGGCCTGATGGCGGGGCTGAACGCCGCGCGGGCTTCCGCCGGCCAACCGGCTATCATCCTGGGGCGGGAGCGGGCCTATATCGGCGTGATGATCGACGACCTGGTGACGCGCGGTGTGACTGAGCCCTATCGTATGTTCACCAGCCGCGCAGAGTATCGTCTGACTCTGAGAGCGGATAACGCCGATCAGCGGCTGACGCCATTAGGCATAGACCTGGGTATTGTCGGCGAGGCGCGCCGCCGGCGGTTCGAAGCCAAGGCGGTCGCGCTTGCGGAAGCGGGCGCTGTTTCACGTGAAACACTCTTTACCCCGAACGAGGCGGGCGGGCTGGGGATCACAGTGAATGCTGATGGCCGGCGCAGGTCCATGCGCGAACTGCTGGCCTTCCCCGGTGTGGCGTTGGACCAGTTTCTGCCGGCTGTGCCGCAGATTGCGCGATGGTCTGACGAGGTCCGCGACCAGGTTGTGATCGACGCGGGCTACGCCAACTATCTGGATCGCCAGTCCCTCGACGCTGAAGCCTTGAGAACCGAGGAGGCGTTAGCCCTGCCGCTTGATCTGGACTATACAGCGATCGGCGGGCTGTCCAATGAGGTGCGGGAGAAACTGTTGCGGGTTCGGCCGGTCACTCTGGGCCAGGCTGGCAGGATCGAGGGCATGACGCCTGGGGCCCTGACGGCCCTGCTCGCCTATGTAAAGCGTGGGCCTCGCGCGACGGTCTCCGCGTAATGCTGGAACCGGAAAAGACCGCCTTTGGGGCGCGCGCCCGAGCCACCGAAACGCAGCTTTCGGACCTGGAGGCGTTTCGTATCCGGCTCGCAGACGCCAATGCCGTGATGAACCTCGTCGGGCCGGACAGCCTGCCCGATTTCTGGAACCGTCATGCCTGGGACAGCGCCCAGTTGCTGCAAGAGGCGCCTCAGGCCTTGACGTGGGCGGACCTTGGGGCCGGGGCGGGCTTCCCAGGCGTGGTGTTGGCGGTCCTGGCCAAGGGCCGCCCTGGCGCGCACATCTGGCTAATCGATTCGTTGGGCAAGCGCTGTCGCTTCCTGCAAGAGGTGGTCGATGCGCTGGAGTTGCCGGCGACAGTCGTCAACGGACGGGCCGAGGAACAGCGGATCAAGTGCGACATCGTGACCGCGCGGGCCGTGGCGCCGATGGACAAGTTGTTGGGTTATGCACAGCCCTACTTTGAAAGGGGTGCACAAGGTCTGTTCCTGAAGGGGGAGAAGGCCGAATCCGAGTTGATCGAAGCGCGGAAATCCTGGCATTTCGATGCTGAACTGGCCCCTTCGCAGAGTGATCCGCGCGGCCGCATCGTGACAATCCGGAGTGTTCGACGTGCCCGCAACCGGTCGTAAGAAGCAGCCCGCACGGGTTCTCGCCGTGTCCAATCAGAAGGGCGGAGTGGGCAAGACCACGACCGCCATCAATCTGGGCACCGCGCTGGCGGCGATCGGCGAGCGCGTCTTGATCGTTGACATGGACCCTCAGGGCAATGCCTCCACCGGCCTGGGTGTTCCACGTGAAACACGTCGGGTCACCATCTATGACGTCGTTGTGGACCAGCGTTCCATTGACGATGCGGCGGTTCAGACCACAGTTCCGGGACTTTGGATCGTTCCGGCGGATGCCGACATGTCCGGCGTCGAGATCGAACTGAGCCAGGCGGATCGTCGCTCCTATCGCCTGCGTGATGCCCTACGCGCGCATGACGACGGCCCTACCGCGTATGACTATGTGCTGATCGATTGCCCGCCGTCGCTGAATCTTCTGACCCTGAACGCCATGGCGGCCTCAGATGCGGTGCTGGTGCCGTTGCAGTGCGAGTTCTTCGCGCTGGAGGGATTGAGCCAACTGATGCGGACCATCGACATGGTCAAGCACAGCCTAAACCCATCGCTGGAAATTCAGGGCCTTGTTCTGACCATGTTTGACCGCCGCAGCGCCCTGTCGGGCCAGGTGGCGAACGATGTCCGCGCCCATTTTGGCGACAAGGTCTATGAGAGCGTCATTCCGCGTAACGTGCGTGTGGCGGAGGCGCCGTCCTTCGGCAAGCCGGCCCTGATCTATGATCTGAAATGCGCCGGCAGCCAGGCCTATCTGCGTCTGGCGCGCGAGGTCGTGAAGCGCGAGCGCCAGCGGCTGAAGCTGGCCGCCTGAACCCTGGAAGAAACGGAAAAAGTATCTTGGCTGAACGACAAAGAGGTCTGGGCCGCGGCCTGTCGGCATTGATGGGCGAGAATGCGGAGGCGCCGGTCGCCGCCGATGCGCCGACGCCCGCCGGTGTGCGGCGCGCGCCCATCGAGAGCCTGAAGCCCAACCCGGACCAGCCGCGAAAGGTCTTCCGCCAGGAGGATCTGGAGGAGCTGACCGCCTCGATCCGCGACAAGGGCGTGCTTCAGCCGATCCTGGTGCGCACCCAGCCGGGCGAGGAGGGCGTCTGGCAGATCATCGCCGGGGAGCGTCGCTGGCGCGCCTCACAGGCCGCGCGTCTGACCGAGGTGCCCATCGTGGTCCACGAGATGGATGACGTGGAGGTGTTCGAGGTCGCCATCGTCGAGAACGTCCAGCGCGCCGATCTGAACCCGTTGGAAGAGGCCGAAGCGTACCGGGTGTTGATGGAGCGGTTCGGTCGCACCCAGGACGCGGTGGCGGGCGTGGTCGGCAAGAGCCGAAGCCATGTGGCCAACACCATGCGCCTGCTCCAGCTGCCGGAGCGGGTGCTGTTCTATGTACGCGAAGGCAAGCTGTCGGCGGGTCATGCGCGGGCGCTGATCAATACGCCCGATCCCGGCCAGCTGGCCGACATCGCCTTCGTCGACGGCCTCAGCGTGCGCGAGACCGAGGCCCTGGCAAGGCGCGCGGTCGAGGGGCCGAAGGCGCCCAAGGCCCGGTCCGGCGCCCGCAAGGCGAACAGCGGCGGGTCGGCCGATGTGGTGGCGCTGCAGCAGGATTTGGCGGACGCCCTGGGCCTGAATGTCCAGCTGACCGACCGCGACGGCAAGGGCGAGCTGACCATCCGCTATGGCACGCTGGAGCAGCTGGATGATCTGTGCCGACGTCTGATGCGGGGTTGAGGCCCGGATGTGATAGGGTGGGCGGATGACCGATCAGAATACGCCCACCGCCGCCGAAAAGCTGAAACAGGCGCTCGCCGCCAAGAAATCCAGGGCGGGGCACGGCTTCAACGCCCAGGTCGGCGCCAAGGCCGAGGAGAAGACCGTCGCGGCGCGCAATGTCGCCATGGCCAAGCCCGCCTTCCGCCGCGCGTCGAAGCGCGGTTAAAGTCCCAGGCGTCGAGCGCGGCCGGCGATTTCGAGCAGCAGACGTTCGGCGATCAGTTGATCCGGCATTCCGGTCGTCTTGATGGCGACGTCGGCGGTGTTGATGCTGTCCATCACCTCGTCCAGCGCCTCAAGACGCCAGGAGCGGGCCTGACGCAGCATTTCCGCCTCCTGTTTCCAGAATACGCCGGCGGCCTTGGCGGCCTCCTTTGCGTTCGCGCCATTGGCTTGCAAGATATTGATTCGACGTAGCCTTGCCAGGTGCATGGCTGCGAACCGCACGGCCATGACCGAGGATTCGCCCTCGGCGAAGGCGCGTCTCAGGCCCGACTGGGCCGGGGCGGGACGGGCGCCGAAGGCCTGGAGGGCGGCGTCGGACAGCGAGGCGTCGGGTTCGACGCCCAGGTGCTGTTCCAAGGCGTCCATGTCCAGGGTCCGGCCGGAGCCGGGGCCGATGAACAGGGCCAGACGCTCGATCTCCTGACGCATCAGGCCGCGCTCGCGGGGCAGGCGGGCGACGAACCGATCCAGGGCGTCGGAGGTCAGGCCGACCTTGTCGCTGGCCAGGGCTTCGCGCACCATTCGGGCCACGTCGCCGGTCTCGTCCTCGTAGCAGACGATGCCGACCGCGCCGTCTTCCTTTTCCGCCGCCTTCCGCAGCGCCGATTCGCGACCCAGCTGGTCGGCCTCGACCACCAGCATGGCGTCGGGATTGTAGCCGCCCTGAGCGTGGATCTTCAGCGCGGCGGCGACCGCCTTGTCCACGCCCGGCTTCAGCGCCGACAGCCGGATACGCACCAGCCGCCGGCCGCCCATCAGGGACATGGCCGTCAGGGCCTCTTCCAACCGGGTTTCGTCGCTGTCGATGTCGCTGTCGGTCAGGACGGTGACGTTGAAGGGGTCGTTCAGGTCGGGGGTGACCGTTCGACACAGCGTCTCGGACCGTTCGGCGACCCCGGACCGGTCCTTGCCGTGGATGACCGCCGCGCGGATCGCCGGATCGGGCGCCTTCAGGAAGCGTTCGATCTCAGGGCGTTTGGCCAGGATCACGGGTTGGACAGGGCCTGCATGAGGTCCAGCCGGATCAGGCGGGCCAGTTCCGACGCCGCCCGCTCCTCGCCGTCCTGCTGGGCGGCGATGGCGGCGTATGGCTGGTCGGCGGCGGCGTAGGTGGTCGTGACCGTCTCCGTTCCGGTGACCGGCGCGCCGCCCGAGGCCGGCGTCAGGGTCCAGGTCGCCTTGACCGTCAGTTCATAGCGGGTCGCGGTGTCGTCGATGCGTCGACCCAACGAGCGACGGCTCTGTTCGACCTGAGTGGTCAGCCGATAAAGCGGCGTTGAGGCGCGATCCCAGGCCAGGGCGTCCTCCAGCTGCTCGCGCAGCCGATAGCCCAGCCGGTCGTCCTGGGTGGTCACCACGATGCGGCGCAGCGACGATCCCACGGCCGGCTCGGCGTACAGGGGCGTGAAGCCGCAAGCCGACAGGGCCAGCGACGCCGCGACCGAGGCCAGGATGGCCAAACCCGCCGCGCCGCGCATCAGCCGGCCACCAGATTGACGATGCGGTCCTTGACCACCACGATCTTCTTCACGCTCAGACCCTCCAGCCGCGCCTGCACCGTCTCGTCGGCGAGGACCAGCACCTCGACCTCGGCGGGCTCCATGCCGCGCGGCACGCGGATTTCCGCGCGACGCTTGCCGTTGATCTGGATGGGCAGAACCACCTCGTCGTCGGCCGCCAGCGCAGCGTCCCACACGGGCCACGGCGCGTCCAGAACCATCCCGTCCTCGCCCAGCCGCGTCCAGCATTCCTCGGCCAGGTGCGGGGTGAAGGGTGCGATCAGACGGGCCAGGGCCGACAAAGCCTGGCGCCGGGCGTCGCCGCCGGCCTGGGCGGTGTCGCGGATGGTGGCGACGAAGGCGTAGAGCTTGGCGATGGCGGAGTTGAAGCGGAAGCCTTCGACTCCTTCCGACACGGCCTTGATGGCCTTATGCGTCTCGCGCAGCAGGTCGGCGTTGGCCTTTTCCTCGCCGGCGAAGACGGGATCATAGGCGTCGAACAGCGACCAGGCGCGCTGAACGAAGCGGCCGGCGCCCTCCACGCCGCCGGGCGTCCATTGCACGTCGCGCTCGGGCGGGCTGTCGGACAGGACGAACAGGCGGCCGGCGTCCACGCCATGGCTTTCCAGGATTTCGGCCGGGGCGACGACGTTCTTCTTGGACTTGGACATCTTCTCGATGTCGCCGATGACCAGGGTCTCGCCGGTCGACAGCTGGCGGGCCGAACGCACGCCGTTGTCGTTGCTCAGTTCGACATCGGTCGGCTCGACCCAGGCGCCGTCTGGCCGGCGATAGGTCTCGTGGACCACCATCCCTTGCGTGAACAGGCCGGCGAAGGGCTCCTTGATCGACAGCATGCCGGCGTCAGACAGGGCGCGGGTCACGAAGCGGGCGTAGAGCAGGTGCAGAACCGCGTGCTCGACTCCGCCGATATACTGATCCACCGCCAGCCAGCGGTCGGCGGCGGCCTTGTCGATCGGCGCCTCGGCGGTCGGGTCGGTGAAGCGGGCGAAATACCAGCTGGAATCGACGAAGGTGTCGAGCGTATCCGTCTCGCGCGTCGCATCCGCGCCGCACGACGGGCATTTGACGTGTTTCCAGGTCGGGTGCCGATCCAGCGGATTGCCCGGCACGTCGAAGGTCACGTCTTCGGGCAGTTCGACCGGCAGCTGGTCGGCCGGAACCTCCACCGGGCCGCACGACGGGCAGTGGATGATCGGGATGGGGCAGCCCCAGTAGCGCTGGCGCGACACGCCCCAGTCGCGCAGGCGATAGATGGTCTCGGCGCGGCCCTGACCGGCGGCCTCCACCTTGGCGATGGCGGCGGCCTTTGCGGCCTCCACGTCCATCCCGTCCAGGAAGCCGGAGTTGAAGATCCGGCCCGGCCCGACATAGGCCTCGGTTCCGATCTCGATGGTGTCCACATCGTCGGGCTTGACCACCGGCGTCACCGGCAGATCGTATTTGCGGGCGAAGTCCAGGTCGCGCTGGTCATGGGCGGGGCAGCCGAAGATGGCGCCCGAACCATAGGTGGACAGGACGAAGTTGGCCGCCCAGACGGGCAGGGTCTTGTCCGGGTCGAAGGGATGGCGGACGCGAACGCCAAGATCGACGCCCAGCTTCTCGGCCTTTTCGATCTCGGCCTCGCTGGTGCCGGTCTGGGCGCAGACCTTGATGAAGTCCGCCACGTCCGGCCGGTGTTCGGCGATGGCCTTGGTCAGCGGGTGGTCGGGCGCCAGGGCCAGGAAGCCGGCCCCGAACAGGGTGTCGGGGCGGGTGGTGTAGACCTCGATGGGATCGCGGGCGTGGTTGGGTTCACCCTCGGGCGAGGCGGGCAGAAAATCGGGCGCCTCGGCGATGGTCCACCACAGGGTCGCGCCCTTGGACTTGCCGATCCAGTTCTCTTGCATCAGCCGGACCTTCTCGGGCCAGCGGTCCAGGGTCTTCAGGCCCTCTATCAGGTCGTCGGCATAGTCGGTGATGCGCAGGAACCACTGGTTCAGCTTGCGCTTCTCCACCAGGGCGCCAGAGCGCCAGCCGCGCCCGTCGATCACCTGTTCATTGGCCAGGACCGTGTTGTCGACCGGATCCCAGTTGACCACCGCATCCTTGCGATAGACCAGACCGCGCCGATACAGCTCCAGGAACCAGGCCTGCTGCTTGCCGTAATATTCCGGGTCGCAGGTGGCGAACTCGCGCGACCAGTCCAGCGACAGGCCCAGCAGTTTCAGCTGCTCGCGCATCGTGGCGATGTTGGAATAGGTCCAGCCCTTGGGGTGGATGCCGCGCTCCATCGCCGCATTCTCGGCCGGCATGCCGAAGGCGTCCCAGCCCATCGGGTGCAGCACGTCGAAGCCCTGCGCCCGCTTGGACCGCGCCACCACGTCGCCCATCACATAGTTGCGGGCGTGGCCCATGTGGATGTTGCCCGACGGATAGGGGAACATCTCCAGCACATAGTATTTCGGACGGCCGGCATCCTTCGTGACGAAGGCGGACGCCTCGGCCCATCGGGCCTGCTGGCGGGGTTCGGCGGTCTTGGGTTCGTAACGGGCCACGGTCGTCCTGAAAGTCGAAAAGGGCGCTGACGCCCTCCCGACTGAACTAGCCCGAAGGACGACAGCGCCCAAGAAGTAATGCGTCCCACAAACTCCTGGGCGCGTCGCGCTCAAGCAGCCGGAAGGGCGGTAGCGCTAGAAAGAAACGAATGCCGGCGATCAGCCGGCGTTAGACAGGTTCAGCTGGCGCGCCTTGGTCAGGATGGCGTTCTCCAGATCGGCCTCGGTCTGGGCGGCGACCGGGGCGGCGGTCCATTGGCCGTCGGCGCCCTTCACTTCCTTGGTCACCGTGACGTTCAGCGCGTCGGCGCGCAGACGTGTGTCCAGGATGAAGACGGTCGCCTTGAAGCGTTCGTTCGGCGTCTGGGGGTTGATGTACCAGTCGTAGTTAATGACGCCGCCCCAAGGATCGGCGGTCAGCAGCGGCATGAAGCTGAGGGTGTCGAGCGAGGCGCGCCACAGATAGGCGTTCACCCCGATGCCCTGCTGGGCGTTCGTCTTGGGCGCGGACTTCTTGCCCCCGACGAAAGGCACGCTTGAGCAGGCCGAAAGCGACGCGCCCAGGGCCACGCCAGACACCAGCACGACCGCGACGTTGCGAACCAGGGCCTTGTTGAGGCTCATCAAGAGAAGTCTCCGTAAACTCAGGGACGTGGGAGCCCTCGCTCGCACGCGCGCACGACGCGATGAAACGCCGACTGCACGGCTCTATAACACGGTGAAAAGGGGCGATGACAAGGCGAAGTCGCAGCCGACGACCTTCGGCGGCCCGCCGCTTTGCGACAAAGCCGCGTCATTCGACCCGGACCGGCCCAAATCCCGTGACGCTTGAGCCACATAAGCCGACAACAATGATGGGGAACCTTGTTATCGAGCGGTCATTCCGTTGACCGGGCCGGCGCCCGGTGTCTAATCGCCGCGTTCACGACCATATAAGGTCGGATCGGGGATGAAACGTCGCCGTGTGGCGGGGTTCGAAGGGTTTGGTTATGCGGTTCGGCGGTATCCTGGCTGTGATGATGGCGACGGCGGCGATGGCCGCGTCGACGTCGGCGCTCGCCCAGAGCGCGTCCGGCACGGTCTCGCTGTCGGAAGCCCAGGCCGCCCAGCGCAACACGCCCGCGCCGCAGCGTCGCGGCCTTCGCCTGAATGACCGTGGCCGCTGGGGACTGGACCTCAACCTGAACCAGCCCGTGGGCCGCGAAACCGACTGGGGCGACGTCGAGGCGGGCGCCTACTATCGTCTGAACGACCGCCTGCGCGTCGGCGCCGCCGCCGCCGTGGCCACGCCCGAGGCCGACCCGGCCCGCGCGCCTGAAACCAACAGCCGCGCCCAGCCGCGCGTGCGTCTGGAAACCATCTTCAAGTTCTGATCCTCGGCGGCTCGCCGAAGGCCGACCGGATCGCATCGACGCCCGCCAGGCCGCAGGCGCCGATGATCTGGCTGGCATTGGTCGCGTCGACGCCGCCCAGCGCATAGACCGGCAGGCCGGCCTGCGCCGCCCGCGCGCTGAAAGCCTCGGCGCCCAGGGCCGGCTTCGACGCCGACGCTCCGCCGGCCGGAAAGACGGGGGACAGGACCAGGGCGTCCAACCCTTCCGTCGGGGTCGCCCCACCATGCCAGGCGGCGGTCAGCAGCCAGTCGGGATGGGCCGCGCATAGGACCGGCGCGCGGTGCGCCGCCCGTTCGGGCAGATGCAGGCCGTCCGCCGAGATGGCCTGGGCCAGATCGGCGTCCAGTCCGACCAGAAGCCGGACCCCGGCCCTGGTCGTCGCCTCGCGAAGGTTCCGTCCGGTCTCGACCGCATCCGGCGCCCCGAAGGCGCGATAGACCACGGCCGAACCGGCGGGTAGCCGGGCCGCCGTTTCCCACGGCCGGGGGGTGCGGTCGGGATCGGTGAAGAACAGCAGGGGGGGCAGGGCGGCGGCGCGCGGGCTGACAGCGGCGGCGGCGCGGTTTAGAGCGGTCGCGACATCCCAGAGCGTTCGCGCATCGTCGCTGTAACCGGCCGGCAGGATCATGATCCCTTCTTCCCCCGCTTCCGTCCCGCCGTCCATCGCCGAACGGGTCGCCGAGGTCGGCGCGCGGATCGAGGCCGCCTGTCGGGCGGCCGGGCGCGATCCCGCCGGCGTCGTCCTGACCGCCGTATCCAAGACGCAGGCGCCCGAGGCCATCGACGCCATATTAGCGACCGGCCAGCGCATATTCGGCGAGAACCGCGTTCAGGAGGCCCAAGGCCGCTGGACCGACCGCATCGCCGGTCTGGCGGACCTGGAGCTGCGGCTGATCGGGCCGCTGCAGACCAACAAGGCCGAGGACGCGGTCGGCCTGTTCGACGTGATCGAGACCCTGGACCGCGAGAAACTGGCCCGCGCCCTGGCCGAGGCGGCCCGGAAACGCGGCCGATCGCCGCGCGTCCTGATCCAGGTCAACACCGGCGCCGAGCCGCAGAAGGCCGGCGTGTCCCCCGACGCGGCCGACGCCCTGATCGTCTCCGCGCGGGACGTCTATGGGCTGACAGTCGAGGGATTGATGTGCATTCCCCCGGCGGATCAGGACCCGGAGCCGCATTTCGCGCTGTTACGCGCCCTGGCCCAGCGCAATGGCCTGTCGGTCCTGTCGATGGGAATGAGCGGCGACTACGAGGTCGCCATTCGCTGCGGCGCGACCCATGTGCGGGTCGGAACGGCGCTGTTCGGGGAACGAAATCGGCCCTAAAGGGCCTCTAGCCCGTAACCCGACGCGAATATTCGCACCCCCAAGCCTTGGCGCGGGGGCCAAGCCTCGCCATTGTCTGTCCCATGCCTACGCCCAAGACCATCCTGATCATCGACGACGACGACGACCTGCGCGAGGCCTTGGCCGAGCAGTTGAACCTGCACGAGGAGTTTCGCACCCAACAGGCCGCGACCGCCACCGACGGGGTGCGGATGGGACGGGAAATCCGCGCCGACCTGATCCTGCTGGATGTCGATCTGCCCGACATGGATGGGCGCGAGGCCTGTCGCCTGTTGCGAAAGGACGGGGTTTCGACCCCGGTGATCATGTTGACGGCCCAGTCGGCGGACGCGGACGCCATCCTGGGTCTGGACGCTGGCGCCAACGACTATGTGACCAAGCCCTTCCGGTTCGCCGTGCTGCTGGCGCGCATCCGCGCCCATCTTCGTAGTCACGAACAGTCTGAGGACGCGGTCTTCACCATCGGCCCGTACGAGTTCCGGCCTGCCGCCAAGGTGCTGATGGACGCCAAGGGCAAGAAGGTGCGGTTGACCGAGAAGGAAACCAACATCCTGAAATATCTCTATCGCGCCGGGGCCAAGCCGGTGTCGCGCGAAGAGTTGCTGACCGAGGTCTGGGGCTACAACGCCGGGGTCACGACCCACACGCTGGAAACCCACATCTATCGCTTGCGCCAGAAGATCGAGCCGGAGCCGGGCCATGCCCGCCTGCTGCTGACCGACGCGGGCGGATACCGCCTTCAGCCCTAAGGGGTCAGCTGGGCCGCCATTCGCTCAGCATCTGGCCGGCGGCGTCCTCGAAGGCGACGCGGTCCAGCTGAACCGCGCCGATGCAGATCGGGCGCTGGTCGGGACCGTCGGCCCGGCATTTGATGGCCCGCCCATCGGCGAAGGCGGCCATTCGCCCCTCCAGCACCAGGCGATAGCCGCCCACCGGGGCGGTCGTCGGCGCGTCTCCGGCGGTTCGCACCACGAACTCATAGGCCCGGCCGTTGCGGCGCCCCAGACGCGACCCGCCCTCCTCGAACACGGCGGCCAGACCGACCGTCTGCGGCGATGCGGGAGGGGTGTCGGCGGCGGCCGGATCGGACAGGACGCCGGAACAGCCGTCCTGCCTCAGCCAGGGGCGAGGCAGCCAGAACCCTTCGGCCGCCTCCCAGCCGTCCGCGCCGCCCGCAAGCAGGGGCGAGGCCCTCCAGTCCGCGGGGGCCAGATTCAGTTTCAAGGTCTGTCGCCGTTCACCCCAGCTCCAGCCCGCGACGCCGTCGGGCGGGGTTACGACACTCTCGGCGCAGCCGAAGGTCTGGCGCACCACGAAACGTCGCCCGGCCAGGGTGGCGCCGCCTGGATCCCGTCCGGCCGCATAGGCCGAGGCGGCGACGTCCATCGCCTGCAACAGGGCGGCGCGGTCCAGTATGGGGGCCGGGCCGACCGCGACGACGGGCGCGGGCTTTTCGGAGGGCGCGGATTGGGTCGCCGGCGGCTCCGCCTGACGCTGACAGCCGACGAGGAGCAGGGTGGACGCCGCGAGCGCGACGACCGATGGACGAAACATCACGATCGGTTCGGGCATGGAACCAGCCTATCACATGATCCGCTGTGATGGGGCGATCCGACGAAAAAGGTTGACGAAAGCGACGGGGGACGGTCTGCACGGACTCATGACATTCGACCAGATCGCCGCCCTGGCGGTGCTTATCGGCGTCGTCGGCGTCCTGATTCACGGCAAGGTGCGCGCCGATGTGGTGGCCCTGACAGGGGCCGCCGTCCTGCTGTTGCTGGGCGTCGTGCGTCCGGTCGAGGTGCAGGGCGCCTTCGCCAGTCCGGCGGTGATCGCCTTGGCGGGCCTGTTCGTCATCGCCTACGCCATCGAACTGTCTGGCCTTTTGGGCCTGTTGATCCGCCAGGCGACGCAACTGGCCGCGCGGGTCGGGGCGGCGGGCATCTGGGTCGTGATCGGCCTGTGCGGTTCGGTCGGGGGCTTTTTGAACAATACGCCGGTGGTGGTGCTGGCGGCGCCGGTGATTCGCGACGTGGCCCAGTCGCTGCGCCTGTCGCCCAAACGGTTCCTGATGCCGCTCAGCCATGTGACGGTGATGGGCGGGCTGCTGACCCTGATCGGGACGTCGACCAATCTGCTGGTCAACGACATGGCGCGCAACGCCGGCCAGCCGGTGTTCGGCCTGTTCGAGATCACGCCCGTCGGTCTGGCCATCGCCGTGACGGGCGGCCTTTGGCTGTATTTCGTCGGGGCGCGGCAACTGGGCAAGGCGGTGGCCAAGGACGAGGCCGAGGCCGCGCGTCTGGCCGAACTGGAGGCCGCGCGTCGCCGGGCGGAGCAGGACGCCTCGGCCCGGCGTCGGCGGCTGTTGCCGTTCAACCTGCCGCGCCTGGGCGAGGCGCGGAATCTGTCCGACGGATCGGGCGACGCGCACCTGGGCGACGTTCAGCTTTACGGCGCGGCGGATCGACCGTTCCGGTTGAGGCCGGCGATGATCTCTCTCGGCGTCTTCGTGCTGGTGATCGTGGCGGCCGCGCTGAACTGGGCGCCGATCGCGGCGGCTGCGTTCGCGGGCGCCGTCGCCCTGATCCTGCTGCGGGTCATCACGCCCGAGGAAGCCTATGCCGGCTTGCGGCCCGAAATCCTTCTGCTGATCGCGGGAATGGTGGTGATCGGCACGGCCATTGAGGTCACGGGCCTGGCCTCGGCCGGGGCTGACCGGCTGATCCATGTGATCCGGCCGCTGGGGCCGTTGGCGGCCCTGATCGTGCTTTACGGGGTGACGCTGTTCGCGACGGAACTGCTGTCCAACGCCACGGTCGCGGTGCTGATCACCCCCATCGCGGTCGCCCTTGCCGAGAGCCTGGGCGTCGATCCGCGCCCCTTCCTGGTCGCCGTCATGATGGCCGCCTCGGCCGCCTTCGCCACGCCGTTCGGCTATCAGACCAATGTGCTGGTCTTCAACATGGGCGGCTACAGCTACATGGATTTCGTGCGGGTCGGCCTGCCGCTGAACCTGATCACCTGGGTGGCGGCCATGATCGCCATTCCGATCTTCTTCCCGTTCTGAGCGGCGTCAGACGTCCAGATCGACCGTCACGGGGGCGTGGTCGCTGGGGCGTTCCCATTCGCGCACGTCGTCGTGGATGCGGGCTGTGTCTCTGACTACCGCAGACGTCAGGCCGGGCGAGGTCCAGATGTGGTCCAGGCGCAGGCCCCGGTTGGACTTGCGGAAGTCGGCGGCGCGGTAGCTCCACCAGCTGGCCAGCTTCTGCGGCTCGGGGAATCGGTCGCGCAGCACGTCGGCGAATCCGCCCGTGGCCTGAAGCCGGTTCAGCGTCTCGACCTCAATGGGGGTGTGGCTGACGATCTTGGACATGTAGCGATGGTTCCACACGTCGCCTTCGCCCGGCGCGATGTTGAAGTCGCCGGCCATCACCAGCGGCCGCGCCTTGTCTTGACGCGCCACGATGTCGGTCAGCTGTTGGTAGAAGTCCATCTTGTGATCGAACTTGGGGTTCAGCGCCCTGTCTGGAACGTCCCCGCCGGCCGGGACGTAGAAGTTCTGGACGTCGATCCCGGCGACGCGGGCCGAAACGCAACGCGCGTGGCCCAGCTTGCAGACCTGGAAGGTGTCGCTGTCCTCCAGCGGCAGGCGGCTGGCGATGGCCACGCCGTGCCAGCCCTTCTGACCCGCCACGCGCAGGTGGGGCAGGCCCATCTCTTCGAAGGCGGCGCGCGGAAACTGGTCCGTCGTGCATTTGATCTCCTGCAACATCAGGACGTCGGGCGCGCGTTCGGCGACGAACCGGGCGACCTGGTCGATGCGCAGGCGGACGGAGTTGATGTTCCAGGTGGCGAGGCGAAGGGTCATGCCTCCGTCTAGCAGGCGCGGAGCGTAAAAAAAGCCCGGCCGCGACGGGCCGGGCTATGGGAGGTTCGTCTCTCTCGCCGCCGGGGAGGGGGATATCTTCCGTGGCGGTAGAACGGCCGCCGCCGTTCCTGTGCTGAAAGTGCCACTGTCGAACATAAAAGTCAAACCGTCATAATGTCCGCTTGCGCGTGCTCATTATGAAACAGTCCGGCGGCGGATCAGTTCGGGAGCGCAGACGGCGTGGGCGCCGTGGCCCATTCCCCGCGCCATTCGTAGCTCAGGGTGACGCAGTGGCGATAGGCGCCGTCCGACCAGCGGCCCACCGCCTGCATGGTCAGGGGGCGGGGCGCGCGAACCCGGCTCATGATCAGCCAGACCTCGTCGGCGCCGGGGCACAGGGCGCGCGACAGGCCGCGACCGTCGCCGTCCTGATCGACGGCGTAGATGTCGTTCTCCGATGCGCCTTGCGGCAGGGCGCGCCGCGCCGCCTCGGGGCCGCCGCGTGTAAAGCCGGCCGTGCCGCGCGCGGTGGTGGAGAACAGGCGCTCGACCTGAACCGCCCCGAACAGACCGCGCCGCACCTCCAGCGTCACGCCCTTGGTCAGGGCCTGGGTGATGCGATCCGAGGCGTTGTAGGACAGAAAGCGGGTGTCCGCCTGAGCGGGCGACGTCGCCAGCACGAGGGCGGCGAAACCGACCGGCAGGCCGAGGAATCGAGGGTTCAGACGGCGCATGCTTCCCTCTTCCTCAGGTTTTGCGGCGATAAAGGGGCTTGGCGGCGATCAGGCTTCGCCCAGGCAGCGCAGGGCGACCTCGAGATTGCGCAGGCCGTCCTCGCCCGTCACCGCCGCCGTCTCACCAGTGGTAATGGCGCGGGCGAAGGCTTCCAGCTCTTTCTTCAGAGGTTCGGCGGGCCAGGAGTTCAGCATCCGCGTGGAATAGGAGCCGTCGGGCTGTTGGCCGAAATATTCGGTGACCTGACGGGTGATCAGGTCGGCGACGATGAACTTGGTCTTGGTGGCGACCTGGAGGGTGCGGGTCTTGTAGGGGGTGACCCAGTTGGTGGTGATGTGGGCGATCACCCCATTGTCCAGGCGGAACTGCAGCAGGGCCGTGTCCTCGCGGTCGGCGCGGGTGCGGGCCAACTGGGGCTGGACCTCGGTGATCTCGGCGCCGGTCAGGTGGCGGATGATGTCGATGTCATGCACGGCCAGGTCGATGACCACCCCGACCTCGCCCATGCGCGGCGGGAAGGGGCCCACGCGGGTGATCTGGATGGAGATGATCTCGTCGTCGGCGAGGGCGCGTTTGACCGCCTCCACCGCCGGATTGAACCGTTCGACCTGACCGACCATCAGGACGCGGTTGTTGGCCTTGGCCGCGTCGATCATGCGCTGGGCGTCGGCGACGGTGGCGGCGATGGGCTTCTCGACCAGGACGTGGACGCCCTTTTCCAGCAGGGCGACGCCCACCTCGGCATGGAAACGGTTGGGCGTGGCGACGACAGCGGCGTCCAGACCGGCCTCGACACAGGCCTGGGCCGTCGTGACCGGCGATGCGCCATAGGCGGCGGCGACGCCTTCCGCCGTCACGGCGTCCGGGTCGAAGATGGTCGTCAGCTCGAACTCGCGCATTTCGGCGGCGACGCGCGCGTGGTTGCGGCCCATGACGCCGGCGCCGGCGACGCCGATCTTGAGGGGGGCGGTGTTCGGCATGGACTTAACCCTTGAAGCTGGCGACGGCGGCGATGATCCTGTCCTGGGTCGCGGCGTCCAGATCGGCGTGCATCGGCAGGCTGATGACCACATCCTTCAGGCGCTCGGTCACCGGCAGGCCCTGGGGGCCGCGCGGGTAGTGTTCATAGGCGGGCTGAAGGTGCAGCGGGATCGGATAATAGACCGCCGTCGGCACGCCCTGTTCCTTCAGATGCGCGGCCAGGGCGTCGCGGTTCGGATGCTCGATCGTATATTGCGCCCAGTTGGAGACATTGCCGGTCGGCACGTCCGGCACCTTGGCGACGTGCGGGCGCAGGCCCTCGTTATAGCGGGCGGCGGCGGCGTTTCGCCATTCGATCTCCTGGCCGAAGACCTTCAGTTTTTCGATCAGGACGGCGGCCTGGATGGTGTCCAGACGGCTGTTCAGGCCGATCCTCATGTTCAGATATTTGGGGTCGTGGTCGAAGGTGCGGTCCTTCAGGTCCACGGCGACGGCCTTGCCGTGGACGCGGATGGAATCCATCAACTGGGCCAGTTCATCGTCATTGGTCAGCACCGCGCCGCCGTCGCCGTAGCAGCCCAGCGGCTTGGCCGGGAAGAAGCTGGTGGTGGTGACATCGGCCCATTTCAGGGGATGTTCGCCATTGATGGTGCAGCCGAAGCCTTGCGCCGAATCCGAGATCAGCTTCAGGCCGTGCTTGTCGCAAACGGCCTTGATGGCGGCATAGTCGGCGGGCTGGCCGAACAGGTCCACGGCGATGACGACGCGTGGCGTCAGGCGGCCTTCCTTTACGGTCGCCGCGATGGCGGCCTCAAGGTGACCGGCGTCCATATTGTAGGTGTCGGCGTCCACGTCGATGAAGACCGGCTCGGCGTCGAACCACGGCACGACCTCTGCGGTGGCGGCGAAGGTGAAGCTGGGCACGAAGACCGCATCGCCCCTCCCCACGCCCCAGGCCATCAGCGGCAGGGCCAGGGCGTCGGTGCCGTTGGCGCACCCCAGGGCATGTTTGGCCTGACCGAAGGCGGCCAGATCAGCCTCGAACTGACGGACCTGCGGACCCATAACCCAGGCGCCGCCGACAACCGCGTCCTGAACGGCGGCCTCGATCTTGCCGCCAAGCCGAAGGCGCTGGGCCTGAAGGTCGATGAAGGGGATCATGGGGTCGCTCTCTCCATAACAGGATCGGGGCAGCGTGGGCGTGCGCCCTCGACCGGGCCGCCAATGTCGCGCCGTCCTAGCAAGATCGAGCGCGAGGGCCAAATCGCGGCGCGTCACATCGCGTTGCCCTTTGCTACCGTCGCTTTCGCTTGGCGGCGGCCCGGCTCTTGCTCTAAGCCGGCCCCATGATCGCCCTCGCCGCCGCCCAGACCAGGGTCTCGAACTGGCTGTTCGACCATGCCCTGCCGTTGTGGGCCGAACGGGGCGTGGACGCCGGGGGGCGCTTTTTCGAACAGCTGGATTTCGACGGGCGCCCCGTCATCGGCCAACGGCGGCGCACCCGCGTTCAGGCGCGCCAGATCTATGTCTTCTGCGAAGCCGCGGCCCTGGGCTGGGAGGCCGGGCGGGGCGTGGCTCAGACGGGTCTGAACCGGATGATCGACCTGTGTCGGCGCGACGACGGCCTGTGGATCAGCGCCGCCGCTGACGAGGGCGCGGTGGTCGACGCGACGCCCGACCTCTATGACCTGGCCTTCGTCCTGTTCGCCCTGGCCGCCGCCCATCGCGTGTTGGGTGACGCCCGCGCGCGGCCCCTGGCGCTTCGAACCCTGGCGGCGATCAATGCCCAGATGGCCGCGCCGCATGGCGGATGGCACGACGCCCTGCCGCCGCGCCTGCCTCGGCGCCAGAATCCGCACATGCATATGCTGGAGGCCATGCAGGCCTGGCAGGCGACAGCGCCCGACCCCGCGTTCGAAGCGGCGGCGCGCGTGTCTCTGGCCCTGTGTCGCGATCATTTCCTGATCGACGGCGCGATCCGCGAGTATTTCACCCCGACCTGGGCGCCCGATCCGCAGTCCGGCCACATCATAGAGCCGGGACATCTCGAGGAATGGGCCTGGCTGCTGCGTCAGGCCAAGGCGCTTGGCCTGGATGCGGGGACGGCGGCTGACGCCCTGCATCGCCGGGCCGTGACACAGGGCCGGACACGATCAGGGCTGGTCCGCGAGATCGATCCGTCCGGCGCCGTGATCGACGGCGGGCGTCGTCTGTGGGCCCAGACCGAGGCGATCCGCACCGCGCTGGCGTTCGGCGACGCCAATGTCGCGGAACAGGTGGATCGGCTGTTCGCAAGCCATCTGGCGACAGAGGCTCAGGGGCTCTGGATCGACAGCTATGATGCAGATGGTCAATCGCAGGACCGGGCGGCGCCCGCCTCCAGCCTCTATCACCTGATGACGGCTTTTTCCGAACTGTTGAGACATCAGCCATGAGCGGCGCGCCTGCGGCCTTCCTTGATCGTGACGGGGTGCTGATCGAAGACTGCGGCTATCCACACAGGCCGGAGCATCTGGTCTTGATCCCCGGCGCGGCCCAGGCCGTGCGACGTCTGAAGGCGCTGGGCTATCTGACGGTGATCGTCACCAACCAGTCGGGCGTCGCGCGGGGCCTGTTCACCGAAGACCAGATGCACGATTTCAACGGCCTGCTGACTCGACGTCTGGCGCAGGACGGCGGGGTGATCGACGCCGTCTATGCCGCGCCCTATCACGCCGATGCGGTGGTCGAACGCTATCGCCACCCGGACCATCCGGACCGGAAACCAAATCCCGGCATGTTGCTGCGCGCGATTGCAGACCATCGGATCGATCCCGCCCGGTCCCTGATGATCGGCGATCAGCCGACCGATGTCGAGGCGGCGCGGCGGGCGGGGGTTTCAGGCCATCTGTTCGAGGGCGGTGACCTGGATGTCTTCGTGCAGGGCCTGACCGCGGCCTGAGCGCAGCCGCCTTTCGCAATTCCTCGCGCCGTGAATATATGGCGTGTGCCTGTTGCTGAAGGAAACGCCCGTGGCCTTTGTTGAACGTCGCTGGACATCGCCGGATGGGCTGAGCCTGTATGCGCGCGACTATGCCCCCGGTCCCGGCGTCGCCCGGCCTCCGGTCATCGCCATCCATGGCCTGACCCGCAACAGCGCCGACTTCGAAGCCATCGCGCCCCTGTTGGCCCAGAGCGGGCGGCGGGTGCTGGCGGTCGATGTGCGCGGGCGCGGCCTGTCGGATCGCGCGCCTGATCCGATGACCTATACGCCCGATGTCTATGCCCAGGACGTGCTGGCCCTGATGGATCAGGCGGCCATCGGTCGGGCGGTCTTCCTCGGCACCTCGATGGGCGGGCTGATCACCATGGCCGTGACGGCGGCCCGGCCCAAGGCCGTCGTCGCCGCCATCCTGAACGATATCGGCCCGGAGGTGGCGGCCGAAGGTCTGGCGCGGATCGCCGGCTACAGCGGTCAGCCGGTCGAGATCGAAACCTGGGCCGACGCGGCCGCCTACGCCAAACGGATCAACAGCGTGGCCTTCTCGCATTATTCGGACGCCGACTGGGACGGGTTCGCGCGTCGTATCTTCCGTCAGCAGTCGGATGGACAGATCGGCCTGAACTATGATCCCGACATCGCCGTGCCGATCCGGGCGGCGGGCGCCAAGGCGCTGGTTCCGAACCTGTGGCCCGACTTCCGCCGTCTGGCGAAGAAAAAGCCCACCCTGCTGGTGCGGGGCGGAAACTCCGATCTGCTCAGCGCCGAGATCGCCGACAAGATGAAGAAGGCCGCGCCGTCCATGGCCTATGTGGAGGTTCCCGGCGTCGGCCATGCCCCCATGCTGGACGAGCCGGAAGCGCGGGCGGCGATCTTCGAGTTTTTGTCCAAGGTGCAGTGAGGGGCGCTTGCGCCCTCACGCCGTTATCCGCCCTTCAATGCTGCGTCATCCTTGGGCTTGACCCGAGGATCGGATGCGGATCGGGCTGTGCGTCGCCTCGGACGCAATGCGGGGGAAGGCCCGGCCCTCGGGTCAAGCCCGAGGGTGACGCCCTCGAAGTGGTGCTCAGTCCTTCGTCGGATCGATCTGTGACGCATCCCCATAGGTGAGGGCCAGGAAGACGTCCTCCAGGTCCGGGTCTTCGGTTGTGATGTCGGCGATGGTCACGCCGGCGGCGCGGACGGCGTTGATGACCTGTTCGACCGACGACTGCCCCTTCTTATAGGCGACCGCGAAGGCGCCGCCTAGTCGGGGCGTGACCTCGAACCCGGCCAGAACCGGCGGCTTGGTCTGGGGCGTTTCCGGCGTGACGACCACATTGCGGCTGTCCAGGCGTCGCAGCAACTGCGGCGTCGGCTCGCAGGCCACCACCTCGCCCCGGTTGACGATGGCGATGGTGTCGCAAAGCTCCTGCGCCTCTTCGAGGTAGTGGGTGGTCAGGACGATGGTGACGCCCTCTTCGTTGATGCGACGGACGTAGGCCCACAGCTGGCGACGCAGTTCGACATCCACGCCGGCCGTCGGCTCATCCAGGATCAGGATGGGCGGATTATGCACCAGCGCCTTGGCCACCATCAGGCGGCGTTTCATGCCGCCGGACAGGGCGCGGACATAGGCGTTGGCCTTGTCCGACAGGCCCAGCGCCGCCAGCAGTTCGTCGGAGCGGCGCTCGTTTTTCGGCACGCCGTAGAAGCCCGCCTGCACCTCCAGCGATTCGCGCGGCGTGAAGAAGACGTCGGCGACGATCTCCTGCGGCACCACGCCCAGGGCCGCGGCGGCGTCGCGCGGCTCCTTGTCGATGTCGCGGCCCCAGATCTTCACCGCGCCTTCGGACTTCTTCACCACCCCGGCCAGGATGTTGATAAGGGTCGATTTGCCCGCGCCATTGGGACCCAGCAGGCCGAAGACCGAGCCGCGCGGAATGACCAGATCGACGCCGCGTAGCGCTGTCTTGGGCGCAGACTTCTTGGACCCGGCATAGGTCTTCTTGAGGCCCCGCACCTCGATGGCGTTGTCGGGCAGGGGGTAGGTCTCGGACATGGTCGGCTAATCACTCGGGCGGGACGGCGAGCGGCATAGGTAGGAGGCGCGGCTGCATTCGCCAACCTGCGTCTCGGAGAGGTTCCGACAAGCGGGCGCGACCTTTTGTCAATGTTGCTTGACTACGCCATCTGCAGTGTCTAGCGTGCTTGTCATAAAGACAACCAGACTTGATGGATACGACCATGACTGTTCCCGCAATCCAGACCACGCCCAGGTGGACCCGCACCCGCCTGATCGGCTTTGTCGCCATGGGTTTCTGCGCCATCGGCTATGTCGGCGGCGGACTGGCGCTCCTGGCGGGCAAGACCGATCAGATCGACATGACCCATGCGGCCATCGCCGGCGCCGCCTTGCTGCTGATCGGCGAGATCGGTCTGTGGGTCGGCGCGGCCTGCCTGGGTCTGACGCTGTTCAAGAAGCGCAAGGCGATGCTGAACCGCCTTCTGGGTCGGCGCCCGGCGGCGTCGTCCGACGTTTGACCTTGGGGGCGGGTCCGCCTAGGAAGCGCGCAAGCCTTCCACATCGGACCGCACCATGCCTCCCCGCCATTCCGACGCCATCATCCCGCCGCCCGAAGAGATCGTGGTCTCCACCAAGCGCGTGGCCTGCGACGGCGGCGGCGGGGCCCTGGGCCATCCGCTGGTCTATATGGACATGGGCGAGGACGACTTCATCGAATGCGGCTATTGCGACCGCCGCTTCGTCCTGTCGGCCCATCCGCACGACGAGAACGAATATCTGAGCCCGGCGGCCCGCGCGGCCGAGGCGCACTAAGAGGTCGTAACCTCAGTTCAGTCGGATGTCGGGCGGTCCGGGTCTATAGGGATCGCCGAAACCCTGTTCGGATGGAGCCCCGCCCTTGCGTTATCTGCACACCATGGTCCGGGTTAAGGACATCGACGCCTCGCTGCGTTTCTATTGCGACCTTCTGGGCCTGCAGGAGGTGCGCCGCACCGAGAACGCGGCGGGCCGGTTCACCCTGATTTTCCTCGCCGCGCCCAAGAACCTGGCGCAGTCGGCGACGGAACGCTGTCCCGAGGTCGAGCTGACCTTCAACTGGGACGCGGAAGACTACGAGGGCGGCCGCAACTTCGGCCATCTGGCCTATAAGGTCGACGACATCTACGCCGCCTGCCAGACGCTGATGGACGGCGGAGTGACGATCAACCGGCCGCCGCGCGACGGCAACATGGCCTTCGTCCGTTCGCCCGACGGCATATCCATCGAATTGCTTCAGGAAGGCGAACCCCTGGCGCCGGCCGAGCCCTGGGCTTCGATGCCCAACACCGGGGTCTGGTGATGCGGTTGCGGGCGGTGGCGGCCCTGTCGGCCGCGGCGCTGGCCCTATCGGCCTGCGCCTCGACCACCGAGAGCAATACGGGCCGCACGGCGACCGAGCAGCTGCTGCTGGCGCGGGCGTCCGACCGGGCCATCGAGGGACTGGTCCTGCCCCTGCCGCTGGGGGCTTCGGTGTTCGTGGACGACGCCTATTTCCAGGGTGAAGGCACGCGATACGCCGTCAGCGCCATGCGCGGCGCCATCTCCGACGCCGGTTTCAGCCTGGCCCGGAACAGGGACGAGGCCAACGCCGTGTTCGAAATCCGGGCCGGCGCCCTGTCGCTGGAGCAGATGCGGCGCGTCTTCGGCATTCCGGAGATGCGCATCCCGATCAACGAGACCTTCAACGTCGTCTCCCTGCCGGAACTGTCGGTCTATAGCCACCGCGACCGGGTGGGCGTGGCCGAGTTCTCGGGCTTTCTGTACGAGGCCAAGACCGGCGCCCCGCTGGGGGCCATTACGCCGATGATCGGCGCCTATCGCATCCGCAGCCACAAGGCCTTCATGATGGTGTCCTGGGGGCAGCAGCAGGCCCAGCCCGGGCAGCGCGACCCGGGATCGAGCTGGAAGGAATTCTAGCGGCTGACGCGGAGGCTCCAGCCGCCTATGTTCCGGCCATGACTGAAGCCGCCGCTCCCGAGATCGACCACGACCGCCCCCTGACGCAGGACGGCCCCGCGCTGCGGCTGTGGATGATCGACGCCTCGGCCTATATCTTCCGCGCCTATCACGCCCTGCCGCCGCTGACGCGCAAGTCCGACGGCCTGCCGGTCGGCGCGGTCCAAGGCTACTGCAACATGTTGTGGAAGCTGCTGAAGGACATGAAGGGGGCGGATGGCCCCACCCATCTGGTCGCCATCTTCGACCACTCGGAAAAGACCTTCCGCAACACCCTGTATGATCAGTACAAGGCCCACCGTCCGCCGCCCCCTGAAGATCTGATCCCGCAGTTCCCGCTGGTGCGCGAGGCGACGGCGGCGTTCGGCGTCCACTGTGTGGAACTGCCCGGCTACGAGGCCGACGACCTGATCGCCACCTACGCCTGCAAGGCGCGCGACAGGGGCGGGGAGGCGGTGATCGTCTCGTCCGACAAGGACTTGATGCAACTGATCGGCGGCGGCGTGGTGATGTGGGACCCGATGAAGGATCGGCGTCTGGCCGAGCCGGAGGTGTTCGAGAAGTTCGGCGTCGGGCCCGAGAAGATGGTCGATCTTCAGGCCCTGATCGGGGACAGCGTAGACAATGTGCCGGGCGCGCCGGGCATCGGGCCGAAGACGGCGGCCCAATTGCTGGACGAATACGGCGACCTGGACACCCTGTTGGCGCGGGCGGGCGAAATCAAACAGCCCAAGCGTCGCCAGACCCTGATCGATTTCGCCGACCAGATCCGGCTGTCGCGCGACCTGGTGCGCCTGACCTGCGACGCGCCGGCGCCCGAAGCCATCGACGATTTCGCGGTGCGCGATCCCGATCCGGCGACCCTGTCGGCCTTCCTGGAGGCGATGGAATTCCGCTCCTTGCAGCGCCGGGTCGGCGACGGCAAGGCCGGCCCCAGCGACGTGTCGGCCTTTGCGCCGAAACGCGCGCCCACCCTGTCGGCGCCGGTGGCCACGCCGCGCTATGGCCAGGCGGTGGAAGGTCCGGCCGAGGTTCAGAGCTTCGATCACGCCGCCTATGAATGCGTCCAGACCGAGGAGGCGCTGGACCGTTGGATCGCGCGGGCGACCGAGGTCGGGGTGGTCGGTTTCGACACCGAGACCGACGCCCTGTCCGCGACCCATGCCGGCCTGTGCGGCGTGTCGCTGGCGGTCGGGCCGAACGAAGCCTGCTATATTCCCCTGACCCATGAGCATGAGCCGCAGGCGGGCGAAGGCGGCCTGTTCGGCGACGCGGCCGAGCCGCGCGAGCCGATCCATCAGCTGGACAAGCCCACGACCCTGGCCAGGCTGAAGACCCTCCTGGAAGACCCTTCGGTCCTGAAGGTGTTGCAGAACGCCAAATACGACATCGCCGTCATGGCGCGCCGGGGCATTCGCGTCGCGCCCTATGACGACACCATGCTGATCTCCTATGTGCTGGAGGGGGGGCTGCACGGTCACGGCATGGACGAACTGGCGCGGCTGCATCTCGGCCACGATCCCATCCCGTTCAAGTCGGTGGCCGGGACGGGCAAGAGCCAGAAGTCGTTCAAGCACGTCGCCCTGAGACCCGCCTCGGAATACGCCGCCGAGGACGCCGACGTGACGCTGCGCCTGTGGCGCATCCTGAAGCCGCGCCTGGCGCGCGAAGGCCTGTCCACCGTCTATGAGACGCTGGAGCGGGGAATGCCGACGGTGCTGGCCGACATGGAGACGGCGGGCGTCCGCATCGATCCCGAGCGACTGAAACGTCTGTCCAGCGAGTTCGGCCTGCGCATGGCAGAGTTGGAGGCCGAGGCCGAGCGGATCGCCGGCCGGCCCTTCAACATCGGCTCGCCGCGTCAGATCGGCGACATCCTGTTCGGCGAACTGAACCTGCCGGGCGGCAAGAAGACCGCCAGCGGCCAGTGGGGGACCGACGCCAGCGTGCTGGAAGATCTGGCGCTGAGCCACGACCTGCCGCGCACCATTCTGGACTGGCGCCAGCTATCGAAGCTGAAAGGCACCTACACCGACGCCCTGATCGCCGCCGCCGACCCCAAGACCGATCGGGTCCACACCTCCTATCAACTGGCCGCCGCCTCGACTGGGCGTCTGGCCTCGTCGGACCCGAATCTTCAGAACATTCCGATCCGCACCGAGACGGGGCGCGAAATCCGCCAGGCCTTCATCGCCGCGCCCGGCCATGTGCTGATCAGCGCCGACTACAGCCAGATCGAACTGCGCCTGCTGGCCCATATTGGCGACATCGCCGAGTTGAAGCGCGCCTTCAAGGCCGGGCTGGACATCCACGCCGCGACCGCCAGCGAAATGTTCGGCGTGCCGGTCGAGGGAATGCCGTCCGAGACGCGCCGCCGCGCCAAGGCGATCAACTTCGGCATCGTCTATGGCATCTCGGCCTTCGGCTTGGCCAATCAGCTGGGCATCGATCAGGGCGAGGCCGGGGCCTATATCAAGACCTATTTCGAACGCTTCCCCGGCATCCGCGACTATATGGAGCGCACCAAGGCCGAGGTGCGCCAGACCGGCTTCGTCTCTACCGTCTTCGGCCGTCGCATCCACATCCCCGCCATCCTGTCCAAATCGGGGGCCGAGCGTCAGTTCGGCGAGCGCGCCGCCATCAACGCCCCGATCCAGGGCGCGGCCGCCGACATCATCCGCCGGGCCATGATCCGCATGCCCGCCGCCCTGGCCGAGGCCGGGCTGAAGACGCGGATGCTGCTCCAGGTCCACGACGAACTGGTGTTCGAGGCGCCGGAGGCCGAGGCTGAGCGCGCCATACCCGTGATCCGCCGCATCATGGAGAACGCCGCCGACCCTGCCGTCGCCCTGACCGTCCCCCTGGTCGTCGACGCCCGCGCCGCCGCCAACTGGGACGAAGCCCACTGACCGTGCGTCAGGCGGCGACGATGCCGATGTCGTCGGGGACTTCGCCACGGCCCAAAAGGCCGATTTCGAAGTCCATGAAGATGTCCATCAGCTCTTCGACGTTGACCGGCGGGGCGGCGGGACCGAAGCGGAAGCGCCAGTAGCTGACGATATGCTGCACGGCGCCCAACTGGTCGCCCAGCTTGGCGAACATGGAGGGCGCATCCAGCAGGAAGTCGCGGAAGGCGGTGGGTTGGCCTTCCTGGGTCAGTTTGGCGTAGGCGTCGTCATAGATGCGCAAGGTGCGGCTGACCTCGTCGCAGGTCTTGATGATGCGACCGCGCAGGACGTCGCGGCTGCGCGCCAGATATTCCTTGGCGGCGCGGTCGATCTTCCCGACCGGCCGGATGGTGCGGACAGCCTCTGCGACACTGGCCACGTCGCTCAGCAGGGCCGCCAGCGTCCATTTGTAATAGAGGAAGCCTTTCCAGCAGAAGACGCCTTCCTGGTACTGTTCCGGCGCCAGGCGCAGGGTCTGCCGCAGGGCGTCCAGCTGATCGCCAGGCGTATTCGAAAGAATCTTGGCCGCCATCCGACCGGCCGAATCCGCGTTCACCGCCACGGTGTCCGCACCCAGGCTGAGGGTGACCAGCGGTTCGATCTCGCTGCGCACGAAGGCCAGCATCCGCTGAAGATCGCTTTCGCTGATCGAGAAATAGCAGGGTGCAGGGTCCAGTCCGCCCCGCCGAAGCTGTTCGCGCAGCAGAAAGGGGTCCAGCGACGGCAGTTTGTCGATCAGGCGCAGGGTCTCGATATCGGGATGGTTCGCTGGAACCCCGAACGCCTCCATCATCATCCGCTCGAAGCCGATCTGATTGACGAAGACATAGCGGCCGCCGGTCTTAAGGTCGGTGTCGTCGATGGGGATGACCACCTTGGTCACAACCTGACGGCGGCCGGTGAACAGGTCCGTCTCATTGCGCCGCACACGGTGTTTTATGATCAGGGCGCGATTCAGCGCCATGGTGCGAAAGATGGGGAAGCTGGCCCATTCGGGATTGCGTACGGCGCCGTCCGGGCCGCTGTCGCCGTTCTCCTCCCACACCCGTAGCAGGTTCAGCACCCGCGCGGTGGAGGCCGAGCCCTTCAGATGTTCAAGACTGCGGACGGCGCGATCGGTCATGCGATCACCCTAGACGCGAAATCGTGACCAATGGCTTAGGGTGTCTCAAAAAAGAACAGGGGTCGCCGCAGCGACCCCTGTTTGACCTTCGATTGCGCGATCAGAAGGCGGCGGTGACGGAAACCCACAGGCGGCGGGGTTCCTGATTGTTGGCGAACTCCGGCGCATAGGCCACAGGCGTCCCATAGGGCAGCAGGCTGACGAAGTCCTTGTCGAAGACATTATAGACCACGGCGTTCACCGTCAGATTGTCGTCGATCCGATAGGCGCCGCCCAGATGGAACAGGCTGTAGGCCTTGTAGTCGCCAAGCGCCGTCTGGGCGTCGCCCACGCCCCGATAACGCGACGAGCGATATTCGCCGCGCAGCCACAGGTTCAGGCGATCCGTGGCGTTCCAGCGCAGATTGGCGTTCAGCATATGTTCGGGCGTATCGGTCAGAGGCTGGCCGGCCGCCGCCCCCGACTTATGTTCGCTGTCGGTGAAGGTGTAGTTGCCCTGAAGCGTCCAGGCGTCGTCGAAGCGGAAGCGGGCCGTGGCCTCGATCCCTTTCGTCACCGCCTCGTCGATGTTGACGCTCTGGCCGAAGGTCGGAACCGTGGAGATGTAGGCGGTGTAGAAGCCGACGTCGTAGCAGCCCGACTTATTATACCCCCGGGCGTCGAACTGGGCCTGGGTCAAGCGGAACAAACAGTTGGCGATCGGAACGCCGGTGGCGATCTTGTCGTCGAACTGATTGTGGAAGACGGTCACGCCCGCGCGCAGGCGCTGGTGATCGTCGTAAAGGACAGCGAACTCCGTCGAGGTCGAGGTTTCCGGCATCAGGCCGGGACTGCCCAGCAGCGGCAGGCGGCCCTGGGCGCCGAAGCCGTTGATGCCTGAGGCCAGCTGCTCCAGGCGCGGGGTCTTGAAGCCTTGGCTGACGCCGCCCTTCACGGTCCAGACGGCGCTGGGGTTCCAGACCAGATAGGCGCGCGGACTGAAGTGCGAGCCGAAGGTCGAATGGTCGTCGTGCCGTGCGCCCAGGGTCAGGGCCAGGTTGTCGGTGAAACGCCACTCGTCCTCGGCGAAGACGGCCCACTGGGTGTGGTTGAACGTGCCGGACACCACCCCGTCCGTCATTTCGGCGTCCCAGTGCTGGCCGCCGACGGTGAAGGTGTGGTTGCGCCATTGCGAGAACAGCTTGGTGTCGAAGATGCGGTTTTTGCTTTCCAGGGTGCGGCCGCCGCCGGCGCCGGCGACGCCGTTGGGAATGATCCGGCCCCGGGTCTCGGTCCGGGCGACCGAATAGTTGGATTCCAGCACCCCGAACGGCAGGCGCCAGTTGTGGGCCACGGCGATCTGATCGCGGTTGAACTCCAGGAACTTGTCATAGCCGCCGGCGGTGGTGGCGGTGCCCATCTGGCCCTTGGAGTTGTCGTACCATTGGCGGTTCACGTCGCCGTCGATCCACAGATCATGGTCGGGATGCAGATTGAAGGCGACCCGGCCGCCCGCCGACCAGATCTGGTTGGCCGTGGCGCTGCGGCCAAAGCCGGACACCGGGGTCTGGACGCCCGCGACAGTCTCATAGGTCAGTCTGGACTGCTCCCGCTCCGAGCGCGACGCCCGGATCGAGACGCCGACGCGATCCGCGACCAGCGGCCCGGCCAGATAGACGTCGCCGCCGCGAATGTCGCCGAACTCCTCGTCGCCCTGCAGGGTGTAGTGGGCCGTCGCCGAACCGCGCCAGGCGTCGCCGATCTTGCGGGTGATGATGTTGACCACGCCGCCCATGGCGTCGGATCCGTAAAGGGTGGAGACGGGGCCGCGCACCACCTCGACCCGTTCGATGGCCGAGACGGGCGGCAGGAAGCTGGTGGCCGTTTCGCCGAAGCCGTTGGGCGTGACGCTGCCGGCCGTGTTCTGGCGGCGGCCGTCGATCAGGATCAGGGTGTAGTCCGACCCCATGCCCCGAATGTTGATGGTCTGGCCGCCCGACTTGCCCACCGCGGCGCCGGTGTCGACGCCTTCGACGTTGTTCAGGATTTCGGCGATGGAGACGGCCCGAACCTCCTCGATCTCGGCGCGGGGGATGACGCTGATCGAGGCGGGGGCCTGATTGATCCGCTGCTCGAAGCCCGAGGCGGTGACGACGATCTCGCCCAGTTCCGACGGCTGAGCGGTCGCGGGCTGGGTGGTCTGAGCCAGGGCGGCGTTCGCGGTCAGGCCGAAGGCCAAGGAGGCGCCGGCCAGCAGGCGTGCGCGGGTCGAAATCGTCATGGTGGAACAGCCCGAAGTAATTGCGAGCGCCTCTCAACATCATTCGCAGAGGTGGTCCAAGGGGGGTGCGCTTATCCGTCGCAAGCGGAGCCGTATCGTCGCACGGTCCCAAGCCGCGTGCTGGCGCCCGGTCGCGATCCGGGTCTAGAACAAGGTCATGCAGATGTTCGACCTCCTGATCGTCGCCGCCATCGTCGCCGTGACGATCACCCTGGGCCTGGGTCTCTATTCGCTGTTTCGCGGCGGGGCCTATGCGCGGACCCATTCCAACCGACTGATGCGGTTGCGCGTCGGGTTGCAGGCCGTGGCGGTGGTGCTGCTGGTCATCGGCATGATGTGGAAGGCGACACGGGGAGGCTGACCATGGTGACGCTGAACAAGATCTACACCCGGATGGGCGACGGCGGTCAGACGCGGCTGGCCTCAGGCGCCCCCGTGTCCAAGACCGACGCGCGGGTCGAGGCCTATGGGGCGGTGGACGAGCTGAACGCCGTGATCGGCATTGCGCGGCTGAACAGCGGTCAGAACGACCGGATCGACGCCATGCTGGGTCGTATCCAGAACGAACTGTTCGACCTGGGCGCCGACCTGGCCACGCCGCTCGATCCGCCCCCGGCCTGGGAGGCGCTGCGGATCCTCGACAGCCAGGTCGAGCGGCTGGAGCAGGAAATCGACTGGATGAACGAGAGCCTCAAGGCTCTGGACAGCTTCATCCTGCCGGGCGGGGCGCCGCTGTCGGCGCATCTGCACATGGCGCGCACCGTCTGTCGCCGCGCCGAGCGGGAGGCCGTGCGGCTGGTCGAGGCGGGGGAGGCGGTGAATGGCGCAGCCGTCCGCTATCTGAACCGGCTGTCGGACCATCTGTTCGTCGCCGCCCGCCGCGCCAACGCCAATGGCGCGGGCGACATCAAGTGGAAACCGGGCGCGACCCGTTAGGGCTTTTTAGGATCAGGCCGCCGGTCGCGCTGAGGCCAGGGCCGCCTTCTGACGTTGGGCCTCGGCGGCGCGGGCGCGACTTTCGGCGGCCAGCTCATGCTCGATGCGGACCAGCTCGCGGTTCTTCTCGGCCGAGGCGTCTGCGCGCGACACGCCGTTCGGGCGGCCGGTGATCTGGGCGATGGAGATGGGTTGGGCGCAGATGCGGTTTTCCATGTCGTACCATTTGCCGGCCGCCTCGCACCGCTTGCCCGGCGCGACCCAATAGTCCTGCAGCACGAAAATCCCCACGATGGCGACGCCGAACAGGCCGAAGAAAATCATCGCCAGGCGGGGAAAGGTCAGGAAACGCTTCATCTGGTGGTCCGTTAGGTGAGGATCGCAGCTACAGCTTGACCCCGCGTTACGTTGACAGGCCTTCGCGACCGCTCCATGTCCCTGTCTCTACATTCAGGCGATTTCACGGATAGACCCATGAAGGTACTCGTCCCCGTCAAACGGGTGATCGACTATAACGTCAAGGCCCGCG
>NZ_DALZQC010000017.1:0-41312 GCF_032017145.1 Brevundimonas sp. | reverse complement strand
AGACCTTCAAGCCGCGCGAGCGCACAGCCCCCGCCGGGGCGCGTCCGGCGCGCGGGGACGGCGACCGGCCCAAGCGCGCCTTCAAGCCGCGCGACGACCAGTTCATCGACGACCGCAGGAAGCCCGCAGGGGCCAAACCCGGCCCCAAGCCTGGCGGACGCGCCGGTCCTGGCGCGAGTTCGGGGGGGCGCGACTTCAAGCCGCGTTCCGGCGGCAAGCCGGCGGGTCCATCCGGGACCAGCGGGCGCGCCCCTGGCGGCAAGCCGCGCGCGCCTCGCTGAAACGCGCCGCCGAGGAGAGTTGAGGCATGACGTCTTCTTCCACCGGCCGGTGCCTGTGCGGCGCCGTGACGTTCAGCGCCACCCCCAGGGGCGGGATGCACGCCTGCCATTGCGGCACGTGTCGGCGCCTGTCGGGCGGCATCCTGTTCAGCGTCGACTGCGGCGACAGCGTCGATGTTCAGGGGACAGTCGCGACCTACGCCTCGTCCGATTGGGCGACGCGCCAGTTCTGTCCGGCGTGCGGGACCGGCCTGTTCTGGCGCTCCAACGACGGGGCCGTGACCATGGTGTCGGCCCAGGCGTTCGACGACCCGTCCGCCTTCGAGCTGGAGGACGAGGTCTGCATCGAGAGCAAGCCCGACACCTACGCCCTGGCGGGGGATCGGCCGCGCCTGACCACGGATGAACTGTACGCCCAGTTCGCTCCGCCCGAAGCCTGATGCGGATCGTCGCAGGCAGCCTGAAGGGCCGGGCCATCGTCGCGCCGGAGGGGCAGGGCACGCGCCCCACCTCTGACCGCGCGCGTCAGGCCGTGTTCAACGTTCTGGAGCACGCCGCCTGGGCCGAGCCGCTTCAGGGCGCGCGGGTCATCGACCTGTACGCCGGGTCCGGCGCCCTGGGGTTCGAGGCGATCAGCCGGGGCGCGGGCTTCTGCCTGTTCGTTGAGACGAACGACGGCGCGCGCGGCGCGATCCGCGAGAACGCCGACGCCTATGGGCTGATGGGGCGCACGCGGGTGCATCGGCGCAGCGCCACCGATCTGGGCGTGCGGCCCGGCCCGGTGGCGGAAGCCTTCGACATCGCCTTCCTCGATCCGCCCTATGGCAAGGGGCTGGGGGAGCAGACGCTGGCGCGGCTGCTGGAAGGGAACTGGCTCAAGCCCGGCGCCATCGTGGTGTTCGAGCGGGGGTCCGACGAACCGGAGATCGACATCCCCGGCTATCAACGGCTGGACGCGCGCGATTATGGCGCGGCGCGGGTGCTGTTCCTGCGCGCGGAAGCGGCGGCCTGAGCGTCAGCCGCCAGTTGCACTGCACCATCGGAAACAGCGCAATGTGCAACAAGGTGCAATTTCTGACGGTTTTCCTAAGTCGTCAAAACAAGCGGCCATAACAAACGGGCGCTGCGGCGCCGTGCGTCGATTGGCGTTGTTTTACGGCAAGGAGCCGACTCAGCGCTCTTTACAAGTGCGTCCAGTCATGCGCGCAGTTTGATCGCCAGATTCTGCGCCGCCGCCGTCACCTCGGCCCAGGTGATCTCGAAACCGTCGTCGTCGCCGAAATAGGGGTCGGCGACGGCCTGGCCCTCGCGGCCGGGGACATGGTCTAGCAGCAGGCCGAGTTCGGCGGTGGCGTCTGCGGGCGCGATGCGGCGCAGGTTTTTCAGATTCTCGTGGTCCAGGGCGATGACGTGGGTGAAACGGCGAAAGTCAGCCTGCGTCACCTGACGCGCCTTCAATCCCGAAATCTCGACCCCATGCCGCCGCGCCGTCGCCTGCGCCCTCGGGTCCGGCGCTTCGCCCGCATGCCAGTCCCCGGTCCCGGCGGAATCGACGGTCAGATCGAGACGCAGCCGCTGAGCCTCAGCCCGCAGCGCCGCCTCCGCCAGAGGCGAGCGACAGATGTTGCCGAGGCAGACGAAGAGGACGGAGGGCTTCAACATGCCGGGATCAGGTTGACGGGATAGTTGTCGATCTCGCCAGCATACCAGACGTCGGTGGCGCCGATGCCATGCTTGACGACATGCCAGCGACCGTTCCGTTTGGCGAGGATGGCTTCGGTGCGCACGCCGTCCATCTCGTCGTTGGTGGGACGGATCGCGCCGCCGCCGGGACGTTGGGGTGTCACGATGGCGAAAGCGTGGGGGCCGATCACGCGGATCTGGGTGACCACGAACTCAATCGGCCCGCCCAACTCCCGCTCCACCACAGGACGAAGCGCGCCTAGAATCGCGCGTCGCTCTCTGGCGTTTGGAAGCAGGGCGGCGGGTTGCGCACAGGACGCCTGAGCGGCTTGGCCGTACGCGACAGGATCGGGCGAGGCGGACGCCAGCGCAGCGATGAGAACGAGGGCGGACATTATCGTTATCTAGCAGGCTTACGGCTGTGTTTCATCACTCACCGCCGTCCGAACAGCTTTTCCAGATCGTGCAGCTTCAGCTCGACATAGGTCGGGCGGCCGTGGTTGCATTGGCCGGAGTGGGGGGTGGCTTCCATCTGGCGGAGCAGGGCGTTCATCTCGGGGGCCGAGAGGACGCGGCCTGAGCGGACGCTGCCGTGGCAGGCCATGGTGCCGCAGATGGCGGCGAGGCGTTCCTTGAGCGACAGGGCCTGGCCGTGTTCGGACAGGTCGTCGGCGATGTCGCGGATCAGGCCCTGAACATCCGTATCGCCCAGCATGGCCGGGGTTTCGCGCACCAGGACGGCGCCGGCGCCGAAGGCCTCGACGATCAGACCCATCTCGGCCAGTTCCTCGGCGCGCGAGGCGACGCGCTCGGCCTCGGCGGGGTCCAAATCGACCACTTCGGGCGTCAGCAGGGCCTGGCGGGTCACGGACCCCTCGGCCATCTGGGCCTTCATCCGCTCATAGACCAGCCGCTCGTGCGCCGCATGCTGATCGACGATGACCAGACCGTCGCGGGTCTGGGCGACGATATAGTTGGCGTGAAGCTGGCCCCGCGCGGCGCCCAGGGGGTAGTCGAGGGGGTCTTGAGGCTGAGTGGCGAGGTCTGTGTTCTGAGCGGGTTGCGAGGGCCAGGCCGGGCCGTCCCACGACGGCTCGACGCGGGCGGAACGCTCGTTGAGGCCGGGGAGAACTTGCGCGGCGGCGGCGGGCTGGGACCAGCCGGTCCAGCCGCTGAAGCCTTGCGCCGAGGGGGCGCTGGGGCTGTAGGCGGGGCCGGATGCGACGCCGGTGTGGGGCTGGAACCCCGACAGGGCGTCGGCGGCGACGGTGGTGGAGGCGCGGTGGCCCGCTGCGTGCAGCGCGTGACGCAGGGCGCCGACGATCAGGCCGCGCACCAGGGCCGGATCGCGGAACCGGACCTCGGCCTTGGCGGGGTGGACGTTGACGTCGACATAGAGCGGGTCGATGTCGAGGAAGAGGACGGCGGCCGGATGGCGGTCGCGCGCCAGGAAGTCGGCGTAGGCGCCGCGCAGGGCGCCTTGCAGCAGTCGGTCCTTCACCGGGCGGCCGTTGACGAACAGATACTGATGCGCCGCATTGCCGCGCGAATAGGTGGGCAGGCCCGCATAGCCCGACAGGCGCACGCCGTCCCGCTCCTGATTGATCAAGAGGGCGTTGGCCTCGAAGTCGCGGCCCAGCAGGGCGGACAGGCGTTTCAGCCGGCCTTCGTCGCCGGGGTGTTCGGCGGGGAGTCGCAGCGTTATTTTGCCGTCCAGCGACAGGGTGAAGGCGACGGCCTCGTGCGCCATGGCCTGGCGCTTGATCTCTTCCGAGATGGCCATGGCCTCGGACCGCTCGGACTTCATGAACTTGAGCCGGGCGGGGGTGGCGTAGAACAGGTCGCGCACCTCGACCCGCGCGCCGTGCGGGCCGGGGAAGGGGGCGGGGACCAGGGGGCGGGTCTCGCCGCCCTCGACCGTGATGGCCCAGGCGTCGGTTTCATCACGGGATCGGGTGGTGATCGACAGGCGCGCGACCGAGCCGATGGAGGGCAGGGCCTCGCCCCGGAACCCCAGGGTGTGGATGCGCAGCAGATCCACGTCACCCGCGTCGTCCGGCTCCAGCTTGGACGTGGCGTGGCGTTCGATGGCCAGGGGCAGTTCGTCCTTCGGAATGCCCTTGCCGTCGTCGGCGATAAGGATGCGCGACAGACCGCCGCCGTCGGCCTGAATCTCGATGTTGCGGCCCCCTGCATCCAGGGCGTTCTCGACCAACTCCTTGATGGCGCTGGCCGGCCGTTCGACCACCTCACCAGCGGCGATGCGATTGACGGTTTCGGGGGAGAGGCGACGGATGGGCATGAGCAGGCGAAGATAGGGCGCGCGGGGGATTCGCGCCATGCGGCGTTCGACCGGCCGGGAACGCGGCGACAGCTTGGCCGTTCAGAAGACGGCGCGCCTTGATCCAGCCCGAAACCGGGTGCGGAATGGCGTGGCTGACCGCCTGACCCTTCTCGGATGACCATGAAGACCCGATCGATCGTGCTCGCCGCCACACTGGCCCTGTCGGCCTGTGGCAACCCTCAACCGTCCAAGGCGCAGGAGGGCGAATTCGCCCAGCCGACGCGAAACGTGCCCAGCGACGCCGGGGGCATGAAGTCCAGCTTCGCGCCCGTGGTCCGCTCGGCGGCGCCGGCGGTGGTCAATATCTCGGCGCGCAGCGTGCAGCGGGTGCAGGCCGATCCGTTCTGGCAGCTGTTCGGCGGCGGAGTTCCCCAGGCCCGGGTGGCGGAATCCGTGGGGTCTGGCGTGATCGTGCGCTCGGACGGGATCGTGGTGACCAACAACCACGTCATCCAGGGCGCCCAGCAGATCAAGGTCGTGCTGAACGACCGGCGCGAGTTTCCCGCCACCGTCATCCTGGCCGACGAGCGCAGCGACATCGCCGTGCTGAGGCTGGAGAACGTCAGCGACCGGCTGCCGGTCCTGGCCATCGACGATCAAGAGCAGCAGCAGGTGGGCGATCTGGTCCTGGCCATCGGCAACCCGTTCGGCGTGGGCCAGACGGTGACCAACGGCATCATCTCGGCCCTGAACCGGACCGAGACGGGCATTTCGGATTCAGGCTCCTTCATCCAGACCGACGCGGCCATCAATCCCGGCAATTCGGGCGGGGCGCTGGTGGACATGGACGGCGACCTGATCGGCATCAACACCGCCATCTTCTCGCGATCCGGCTCCTCGGCCGGGGTCGGGTTCGCGGTGCCCGCCGCCATGGTCAAGCGGGTGGTCGACTCGGCCCTGGGCGGCGCCAAACAGGTAGTGCGCCCCTGGCTGGGCGTGAAGGGCGACACCGTGACCGGCGACATCGCCGGCAGCCTGGGCCTGAGCCGGCCGCAGGGGTTGGTCGTCACCGAGGTTTACGCCAATGGTCCGGCGGCGCGCGCGGGCGTCCGCCAGGGCGATGTGATCACCGCCGTCGACGGCCAGGAGATCAATGACCAGGGCGGGCTGAATTATCGCGTCGGTTCTCGCAATCCCAACGATCAGGTGCAGGTCGCCATTCTGCGCGACGGCCGCGCCCAGACCCTGACGGCGCGGGTCCAGCCCCTGCCGGGCGACGCCGATCCCAGCGGCGGCGTGACCATCGCGTCCGGTCCGTTCGCGGGCGCGGAGGTCGTGGCCCTGAACCCGGCGCTGGCCGACCGGCTGGGCGGCGATCCGTTCGCGACGGGGGTGATCGTCACCGGCGTGTCGGGACGCGGCTATGCTGCGCGGGCAGGCTTCCGCCAGAACGACCTGATCGTCAGCATCAACGGTCGCGCCATCACCTCGGCCCGCGACATCGAAGCCGCCGGGGCGGGCCGAGGCCCCTGGGAGGTCGTCATCAACCGCGGCGGTCGTCAGATTCGCGGCGTGTTGAGATAAGGGAAGGGCCTCTCAGCCCTTCTTCGGTCCGCCAATCGACCACGTATGACCGAAGGGGTCGCGGAGCTGGCCGTAGCGGTCGCCCCAGAACTGGTCGGCCATGTCCACAACCGGCTCGGCGCCGCCCACCACCATGGCGCGGGTCCACCAGGCGTCGGGATCGGCGACACGCAGGTGCAGGCTGACTCCGACCGGGCGGACGTTGGACTGGCCGGTATATTCCGGGAACTCGTCGGCCAGCATGACGCTGGCGCCGTTTATCTTCAGATGGGCGTGGATCAGGCGCTCGCCGTCGTCGGCCAGCCTGCGGTCCAGCACCTCGGCCCCGAAGGCGATGATGTAGAAATCGACCGCCGCCGAGGCCCCGCGCGACGGTATGGTCAGGTGGGGCGTCACGCCCGAGGTCGGGCCCTGGGCGGGATTGGCGTCGGTCATCAAGGCGGTCTCCGTGGCAGGGCGCGATACTAGCGCGTGAAAAGCCTTTGGCGAACGCCTACATAGGTCGCACACATGAGCGATCTGTTTGAAGCCTCCGGCATTCTGCCCCCCGACGCCCCGCTGGCCGACCGCCTTCGCCCGCGCACGCTGGACGAGGTGGTGGGACAGGACCATCTGCTCGGCCCCGGCGGCCCGATCCGGCGTATGATTGAGGCTGGACGTCTGGGCTCGATGATTCTGTGGGGGCCGCCGGGCACCGGCAAGACCACCATCGCGCGGCTGCTGGCCCAGGCGGCGGGCTATGAATACCAGGCGATCAGCGCGGTGTTTTCCGGCGTCGCGGATCTGAAGAAGGCGTTCGAGGCGGCGCGGATGCGCCGGGCGGCGGGGCAGTCGACCCTGCTGTTCGTCGATGAGATCCACCGCTTCAACCGCGCCCAGCAGGACGGCTTCCTGCCCTTCGTCGAGGCCGGGGTTGTGACCCTGGTCGGCGCCACGACCGAGAACCCCAGTTTCGAGCTGAACGGGGCCTTGCTGTCGCGCAGCCAGGTCTATGTGCTGAAACGGCTGGACGATGCGGCGCTGGATCAGCTGCTGAGCCGGGCCGAGGCGCATATGGAGAAGGCTCTGCCGCTGACGCCTGAGGCGCGTCAGGCGATGCTGGCGCTGGCGGACGGTGACGGGCGGTATTTGCTGACCATGTCGGAGGTGCTGTTCGACCTGCCCGACGGCGAAAGGCTGGACGTGCAGGGTCTGGCCGGGGTGCTGCAACGCCGGGCGCCCGCTTACGACAAGAGTAGAGAAGAACACTATAACCTCATATCCGCCCTGCATAAATCGGTGCGGGGGTCGGACCCGGACGCGGCGCTTTACTGGCTGGCGCGGATGCTGAACGGGGGCGAGGACCCGCTGTATCTGGCGCGGCGGATCGTGCGGATGGCGGTCGAGGACATCGGCGAGGCGGACCCGCTGTCGATCTTGGTCGCCAATGCGGCCAAGGACACCTACGACTTCCTGGGCAGTCCAGAGGGCGAACTGGCCCTTGCCCAGGCGGTGGTGCATCTGGCCACGGCGCCCAAGTCTGTCGGTGTTTACGAAGCCTTCAAGGCGGCCAGGAAGGCGGCCTATGAGACCGGCTCTCTGATGCCGCCCGCCCATATCCGCAACGCCCCGACCAAGCTGATGAAGTCGCTGGGATACGGCAAGGGCTACGAATACGACCCAGACACGCCCGAGGGTTTCTCAGGCGCCAACTTCTTCCCCGACGAGATGGAGCGCCGCACCTTCTACAAGCCCAAGGGCGAGGGGCATGAGGAGAAGGTCAAGCTGCGGCTGGAACGCTGGGCTGCGATGCGGGCGCGGATGGCGGTGGACGGCGCTGTGGACGCGACGGGCGGCTGACCTCTAGAAGCCCCGGATGACCGACCGCCAGCCCGTCGCCCTGTCCGAAGACGAAATCGCCGCCGTCCGTTCGTGGGTGATCCATGAGGACGCGCACGTCATCGCCTTTTCCAAGCCCAGCGGCTTGTCCAGCCAGGGTGGGCGGATAAAGGCCCATACGCTGGACGATCTGTTGTGGGCGTTCGCGCGGTCGAACGGCAAGCGGCCGGAACTGGTGCATCGGCTGGATCGCGACACCTCGGGTGTGATCCTGGCGGCCAAGACCAAGCCGGCGGCGGGATTCCTGGGCAAGGCGCTGCAGATGCGGCGGTTCAGGAAGCAATATCTGGCCCTGCTGTCGGCGGCGCCCGAGCCGCGATCCGGCACAGTGGATGCGCCGCTGCGCCGCGAAGAGATCGGCCGTGAATCCTATATGCGGGTCGTCGCCTTCGACGCGCCGGGCGCGCAAGGGTCGCAGAGTCGATACCGCACCCTGGCCGCCGGCGATCACGGGGCGGTGGTGGAGCTGGAGCCGCTGACCGGACGGATGCATCAGCTGCGGGTGCATATGGCGCATCTGGGGCGGCCGCTGATCGGGGACGTGCGTTATGGCGGGGCCCTGACCACGCCGGTCGGCGCCGCGCCGCGCCTGATGCTGCACGCCGCCAGGCTGAGCTTTCCGCATCCCGAGGGCGGGACGACGACCGTCGAGGCCCTGCCGCCCGAAGATTTCCAGACGCTGCGGACCGCCCTGGGTCTATAAGACCCATCGAACCTGGGAGAGCCGCCCATGATCGCGACCGCGCTGATCGTCATCGTCGTGCTGATCCACGCCTATATCGTGGTGCTGGAGATGGTGCTGTGGACCACGCCCAGCGGGCGCAGGGCCTTTGGCATGAGCGTGGAGAAGGCTGAACTGACCAAGGTGCTGGCCGCCAATCAGGGGCTCTACAACGGATTTCTGGTCGCCGGTCTGGCCTGGGGGCTGTGGTTGGGCGTGGGCGGCTTTCAGATCAAGGTCTTCTTCTTGGCCTGCGTGCTGGTCGCGGGGCTTTACGGGGCGGCGACGGTCAGTCGGAAGATCCTGCTGGTGCAGGCGGTTCCGGCGGCCCTGGCTCTGATTGCGCTTGCGCTGCGTAGTTGAGGGAACACGAACCCCGTTGCGACGCTATCTCGTTGAAAGGATTCATCTGATGAAGCGCCTCGCCATCGCCCTGACCGGCCTGTCCGCCCTGGCTCTGACCGCCTGCGCCAGCCTGGCGCCCTATGGCGCCCAACGCGGGCCGGGCGGGCAGGGGTATTCGGAACAACGCATCGAAACCAACCGATACCGGGTCACCTACAACGGCGTGGGCGCGGCCGGTCGCGTCGCCGATTGGGCGTTGGTGCGCGCGGCGGACCTGACCACCGAGCAGGGCTATGACTGGTTCGAGGTGACGCAAAGCTGGACGGACGGCCGTCCAGGCGGCGCGGGCGGCGTCAGCCCCAGCGTCTCCATCGGCGGCGGAAGCAGCCGTTACGGCGGCTATTCCGCATCGGGCGTGGGCGTGGGGGTCGGTCTGAACTTCAGCGGGCCGCAGCCAACCTCGACCACGCTGGAGGTAGTCATGGGGCGCGGCGCCAAGCCCAACAGCCCCTATGCCTATGATGCGAGGTCGGTGCAGGGCTCCATCCCGCGCTGACCATCGCTTTCGCTGCGGTCCGCGTATAGAAGGCCGCACGATGACACGTTTTCTTCTCGTCGCGGCCGGCGGCGCCATCGGTTCGATGGCGCGCTATGGGCTGGGTGTCGCGGCCGGCCGATGGGCGCCGAACGCAGGATGGCCGGTCGGCACATTCGCCGCCAATGTCGCCGGCGGCCTGTTGATGGGCCTGCTCGTCGGCTGGCTGGCGTTCCGGGGCGGGGCGCAGCAGGAGGCGGTGCGCCTGTTCGCCGCCGTGGGCGTGCTGGGCGGGTTCACCACCTTCTCGTCCTATTCGCTGGAGGCGGTGCAGATGATCGAGCGCCGCCAGATCGGCCTGGCCGCGGCCTATGTGGTCGGCTCGGTCGTCCTGGCCATCGCGGCCCTGTTCGTCGGCCTGATGATCGCCCGCCGCGCCTTTGGAGTATCCGCTTGACCGACCAGCCGCCCGCAGCCGACGCCCCGAAGCGTGAAGTCCTGACGATCTATGTCGCCGAGGACGAGGACGGCATCCGCCTGGACCGCTGGTTCCGTCGGCGCTGGCCGCATCTGTCGAACATTCAGGTGCAGAAGATGGCGCGCAGCGGTCAGATCCGGGTGGACGGCGCCCGCATCAAGCCCGAAGGCCGACTGACCGCCGGGGCCGCCGTGCGTGTGCCGCCGATCCCCGACGACACTTCGCGTCAGGCGGGCGACGTGCATACGCTGTCGGAAAAGGACATCGCCTTCGCCAAGTCGCTGGTCCTGTATGAAGACGACATGGTCATCGCCATCAACAAGCCGCATGGTCTGGCCGTGCAGGGCGGCACCAAGACCAGCCGCCACGTTGACCGTCTGCTGTCAGCCTGGGGCGAAGGGCTGGAGCGCCCGCGTCTGGTCCACCGTCTGGACCGCGACACCTCGGGCGTCCTGCTGCTGGGCAAGGGACCGGAGGCGGCCAAGCGTCTGGCCGGCGCCTTCGCGCGGCGTCAGGCCAAGAAGACCTATTGGGCCATCGTCATCGGTAATCCGAAACCCTATTCGGGCCAGATCGACATGCCGTTGAAGAAGACCGGCATCAACGACTTCGAGATGATGCGTCCCGCCGAGCGCAAGGACCCGCGCGCCGAACCGGCCGAGACGGCGTTTTCGACCGTCAGCCGCGCCTCGCACCGCGCCGCCTGGATGGCGCTTCGTCCCTTCACCGGGCGAACCCACCAACTGCGCGCGCACATGGCGGGGATCGGTCATCCGATCCTGGGCGATCCGAAATACGGCGACGAGAAATCGCGCGAACTGTCGGGGCCGCTGAAGCTGCAACTGCACGCGCGCAGCATCGAGTTGGACCACCCGCGCGGCGGCGTGCTGAAGGTCACGGCGCCGTTGAGCCCCGAGATGAAGGCCGGCTTCGCCCACTTCGGCTTTTCCGAGGACGAGGCCGAGGACGATCCCTTCCTGGGCGTGAAGAGGATCAGGTGACCGTCGGCGCCCAGGCCGAGGTCGAACGCGCCCAGGCCCTGGCCCTCGCTGGGCGGCCGGATGCGGCGTTGGCGGTGCTGGCGACCGTGACGCAGCGGGCAGATGCGCCGTGGCAGGCCTTGGCAGTCCACGCCGACATGGCAAAGCAGGCCGGGCGGCTGGAGGACAGTCTGGCGCTGTCGCGGAGGTTGATCGCGGTGCGCCCACACAGCGTGCCGGCGCGGCACAATCTGGCCTCGACGCTGGGCGATCTGGGACGCGCGGCCGAGGCGGAGGCGGTCTGTCGCGAGGCCATGGCCCTGGGCGGCGATGCGCCGGAGACCTGGCTGGTGCTGGCGCGGGCGTTGCAGTCCCAGAACCGGTTCGAGGTGGCCGAGGACGCCTATCGCCGGGCCTTGGCGCGCCGGCCCGGCTATGGCGAGGTCTTGAGAGACTTGAGCCAGTTGATCTGGATGCGCGACGCCGACCTTGCGGCCGCCAGCGCGCCGCTGGACGTCGCCATCGCGGCGTCTCCGGGCGATGCGGGGCTGCGCCGGATCAAGGCACGATTGCTGGAGTATGCGGGCGACGCGGAGGGAGCCTATCGCACCCTGATCGCCGGGCCGCTGGACGGGCCGGGCGAGTTGGCGGCGGCGCAGATACTTATGTTTCTGGACCCGCAGCGGGCGCTGGATCATGCGAACCGGGCGGCGGCGTTGGCAGGGGCGGCCGTGCCGGCGGTGATGACGACCCAGGCGGAATGTCTGCTGGCGCTCGGCCGACCCGAGGCGGCGCTGGAGCCGATCACGGCGCTCAGGGCCAGAGAGCCGCTGAACCAGCACGTCCTGGCGCACCAAGCAACGGCGTGGCGAATGCTGGGCGATGCCCGCTATGCCCAGCTTTATGACTATGACGCCTTCGTGCGGCCCTATCGGCTGGAGACGCCGGACGGGTGGGCGACGTTGGGGGACTATCTGACCGATCTGGCGGCCGCGCTGCATCGGCTGCACAGATTGAAGGCCCATCCGGTTGGTCAGTCGTTGCGCGGCGGATCGCAGACGGCGATGTCGCTGACGCAGAGCGACGATCCGGCGATCCGCGCCTTTTTCGCCGCCATCGACGCGCCGATCCGGGCCTATATGGCGGCGCTGGGCCAAAGCGACGATCCGTTGAGGGCGCGCAACACCGGCCACTATCGCATCAAGGGCAGTTGGTCGGTGCGGCTGCGCCCCAACGGGTTTCACGCCGACCATATCCATTCGGACGGCTGGCTGTCCTCGGCCTGTCATATCGAGGTTCCGCCCTCGGTCGAGGGCGAGGGGCGCGAGGGCTGGCTGCGGTTCGGCGCGCCGCCCGGACTGCCGCACCTGCCGGCCCAGCACCATGTGCGACCGCAGGCGGGGACGTTGGTGCTGTTTCCCTCCTATATGTGGCACGGCACCCAGCCGTTCGGCGGCGAGGCGTCGCGCCTGACGCTGGCGTTCGACGTCGTGCCGGCCTGATTTTCGACGGAGTCCCCATGACCGACCAGCCCGCCTCGCATCGCCCGCGCTTCGTGGAGCTTTCGCCCGACCGCATCGCCCGCTTCTGGACCGAGGCGGGCGTGGGCGCGCACCCTGAAGGCGGCTGGGCCGTGCTGCTGGACGGCCGCACGCCCAAGACGCCGGACAAGGCGCCGCTGGTTCTGCCCACCGAGGCGGCGGCGCGCATGGCGGCGGACGAATGGGGGGCGCAAGGGCAGTTTCTTGATCCATCGACCATGCCGGCGACCCGCCTGGCCTCGACCGCCATCGACCGGATCGGCGGCGCGCGCGAGGCGGTGGCGGACGAGATCGCGGCCTATGCCGGATCGGACGTGGTCTGTTACCTGGCCGAGCATCCCATGGCGCTGGTTGAACGACAGACCCGCGAATGGGGGCCGTGGCGCGCCTGGGCCGCGCGAGAGATGGGGGTCGTGCTGGAGCCGACCAGCGGCATCGTCCACCGGCCCCAGTCGGCCGAGGCCATCGGGCGGGTGAAGGCCCACGCCCTGACGCTGGACGATTTCCGCCTGACGGGCCTGGCGACGGCCGTGCCGCTGCTGGGGTCGGCGGTGCTGGCGCTGGCGGTCGAGCGGGGGGCGCTGTCGGGCGGCGAAGCCTTCGACCTGTCGCGGATCGACGAGGCGTTTCAGGAAGACCAGTGGGGCGTGGACGCCGAGGCGGCCGAACGCACTCAGGCGCGCCGCGACGAGGCGGAGTTGCTGGATCGGTGGTTCAGGGCGCTCGATTAGGCCGTCAGGCCGAGGCGGTGGACGCGGCGATCAGGGCCGTGCGTTCCTGATCGGTCAGGTGGCGCCAGCGCCCCTCGGGCAGGTCGCCCAGCAGCAGCGGACCGATGCGGATGCGGTGCAGGTCCACGACCTCCAGCCCGACCAGTTCGCACATCCGGCGGATCTGGCGATACTTGCCCTCGGTCAGGATGAACCGCAGGCCCTGCGGCCCGGTCTGGGTGACGCGGGCGGGTTTCAGCGGCTTGTCGTTCAGCGACAGGCCGTGACGCAGCAGGCCCAGCTTGCTCTCGGTGATCTGACCTTCGACGACGACCAGATATTCCTTGTCCAGTTCGGATGACGGGCCGATCACCGCCTTGGCCACCACGCCGTCGGACGACAGCAGCAGAAGTCCGCGCGAATCCTCGTCCAGCCGGCCGATCGGGGGCAGGGAGGCGTCGCGAGCGGGCGTCTCGCCCTCGCCGATGCGGTTGGGCGTCTTCAGCAGGCGCACGGCGGGGATCTTGCCGGGATCGGGCTGGCCCGAAACGTAGCCGACCGGCTTGTGCAGCACCAGGGTCATGCCGGACGCCAGGGCCGCCTGGGCGGTATCGTTCAGGGTCAGGGTCTCGCCGGGCTGAATCTTGCGGCCCGCGTCGCCGATGGTTTCGCCGTCGATGGAGACCAGGCCGTTGGCGATCAGACTGTCGGCCTCGCGCCGGGAACAGACGCCGGTCTGGCCCAGCCATTTGTTCACGCGAACGGGCTCGTCGCCGTCATAGGTGCGGGTGAAGGCCATGCGATTCCGTCGTCCAGTCGATGCCGCTGTCTAGAGCCGGTCAGCAGGGCGGGCAAGCCGGCCCTCATTTTTCAGAAAACGAAAGCGGCCCATTTGCGGGCGCGGGTTGATGCGGATTGTTTCGACACTATATCCGTCCGCACACCCCAAATAAGCCAGAGTGCGGGACGACGCCGGTCGAACCCGTCGGTTTTCTTTTTTCTGGCCTCGTGGGTGAAGGATTTGCGCGCTCGAAGCGGTGAATCTGAGACATTATTGAAACCGACAAAGGATACGTCTTGTACGCTCAAAACAAATCTTCCGCTGGACCTCGCCGCACCGGTTACAACCGCCCCGTTCCCACCCGTCTGCGCATGGGTCTGGTGATGCGGCGCAATATGGAGTTCGGGGCGCTGGGCGATGTGGAGGGTGCGTTGCGGGCCGAGGGCGTGGGGCTGGCGCCGATATCGACCGGCGAGGCCAGTCTGGTGTCGGGCGGCGTGACCGTGCTGGCGACCGCCACGGGCAAGGACATCGCCGAAGGCCGCCTGAAAGGGCTGGTCGTTCCGGGCGGATCGACCGACGAGGCGTCTCTGGCCGCCGTGCGTTCGCTGATCGATCTGGCGCGGGCCAACGACCTGACCGTCGTCGCTTTCGCTGACGGCGTCGCCCTGACGGCGGAACGGTTCGGCGTGAAGGTCGAGGCCGATGCGGCGATCTTCAGCGGCGGACAGCCGACGGTGCTGAACGAACGCACGGACCTGTCCAGGGCGGTCGCCGCCCTGTCCTGATCAGGCGGTCCTGAACAGAAGCATCAGGTTCTCGGCCGGCATCTGGACCCTGAGCGTGGCGACCAGACCATGCGCGCGGGCCAGGGTCTGGACAGTGTCGCGGTCGCGCAGGCCCCAGTCGGGATTGCGCGATTTCAGGCTGTCGTCGAAGGTGGCGTTCGACGGCGCCAGCGCGACCCCCGCCTCGCGATAGGGGCCGTAGAGAACGAGCAGCCCGCCCGGACGCCGCAGGGTTCGGCCGGCCAGATCCATCAGCCCCTCGGTCGCCGACCAGGGGCTGATGTGCGTCATGTTCGCGCAATAGAGGGCGTCGAAATGGCCTGTCGGCCAGGTCGCCGGGTCTTGTGCGTCCAGGGCCAGCGGAGCCGGCAGATTTGGCGGGGCCGCCGTGCGGCTCCAGGCGGCGATGCTGGCGCGGGCCTCCGCGCTCGGGTCGCTGGGCGTCCAGCGCAGGCCCGGCAGGGCGGATGAAAAGGCGACGGCGTGTTCGCCCGATCCTGATGCGACCTCCAGCACCGATCCGGCGGCCGGCAGATGGGCGCGCAGGACCCGCAGGATGGCTTGGGCGTTGCGCCGCGCGGCCGGCGAGGTCAGCGCGCCGTCGGGCAGAGCGGCGATGGAATCCAGGCTGTTCATATGTCCTGATACTCCCGAAGGGCGCTTCGAGCATCTGCGATTTCTTGCCGCGAAAGCCGGGCGATGCGTCCATTTCGTGCGCGATTTGACGCCGACACCGCTGGAGCGCATTGCGCCTGTAACAGTGCGTGATCGCAGTGTTTTCGGGTCATGGCGGCGTCAGATCGCCAGCCCTCCTTTGCTCAGGAGACGTCCAATGTCCATTTCCACCACGCCCGGATTGCGTCCGGCGCCTACCCATCATGCCGGGCTGATCGCCTGGGTCGAGCAGATCGCCGCCCTGACAAAGCCCGATCGGGTTCACTGGTGCGACGGGTCCGAGGCGGAGAAACAGGCCATCGTCGCCGATCTGTTGGCCAAGGGCACGCTGAAGGCGCTGGACCAGGACAAGCGGCCGGGCTGCTACTACGCCGCCTCCGATCCGCGCGACGTCGCGCGGGTGGAGAGCCGCACCTTCATCTGTTCCGAAGATGAAGCCGACGCCGGGCCGACCAACAACTGGGCCGATCCGATCGAGATGCGCCAGCGTCTGGCGGGGCTGTTCGACGGCTGCATGGCGGGCCGGACGATGTATGTCGTGCCCTTCTGCATGGGGCCGCTGGGGTCCGAGATCAGCGCCCTGGGCGTCGAGATCACCGACAGCGGCTATGTGGCCCTGTCGATGGGGGTGATGACACGCATGGGCAAGCCGGCGCTGGATCAACTGGGCGACAAGGGCGTGTTCGTGCCCGCCGTCCACACGCTGGGCGCGCCGCTGGCTGAGGGGCAGGCCGATGTGCCTTGGCCCTGCAACGACGACAAATGGATCGTGCACTTCCCCGAGACGCGGGAGATCTGGTCCTATGGGTCCGGCTATGGCGGCAACGCCCTGTTGGGCAAGAAATGCTATGCGCTGAGGATCGCCTCGGTCATGGCCCGCGACGAGGGCTGGCTGGCCGAACATATGCTGATTTTGAAGCTGACCGATCCAAAGGGACGCGCCAAATATGTCGCGGCCGCCTTCCCCTCGGCCTGCGGCAAGACCAATCTGGCCATGCTGCAACCGACCTTGGCGGACTGGAAGGCGGAGACCATCGGCGACGACATCGCCTGGATGCGGTTCGGCGATGACGGGCGGCTGTACGCCGTGAACCCGGAGGCAGGCTTCTTTGGCGTCGCGCCCGGCACCAGCCGCGACACCAATCACAATGCGCTGGAGACCCTGTCGACCAACACCATCTTCACCAACACCGCCCTGACCGAAGACGGCGATGTGTGGTGGGAGGGGATGACCAAGACCGCGCCCGACGGCCTGACCAACTGGAAGGGGCAGCCGCACGATCCGGCGTCGGGCGAGCCGGCGGCCCATCCGAACGCCCGCTTCGCCTCGCCCGCCGGCCAGTGCCCGGCCATCGCGCCGGAATGGGAAGACCCCAGGGGCGTGCCCATCGACGCCATACTGTTCGGAGGGCGTCGAGCTAGCGCGGTGCCGCTGGTGACGGAGGCGTTCGACTGGGAGCACGGCGTCTTTATGGGTTCTACCGTGGCGTCGGAAGGCACGGCGGCGGCCGAGAACAAGGTCGGCGAACTGCGCCGCGACCCGTTCGCCATGCTGCCTTTCTGCGGCTACAATATGGGGAATTATTTCGCCCACTGGCTGAAGATGGGGCAGGGGCGCGACGCCACGAAACTGCCGCGCATCTTCTTCGTCAACTGGTTCAGGAAGGATCAGGACGGCCGGTTCGTCTGGCCGGGATTCGGCGACAATGCGCGCGTGCTGAAATGGATTTCTGAACGGATCGACGGCGCGGCGGCGGCCGTGGACACGCCTGTCGGGAGGGTGCCGTCGCCCGAGGCGCTGGACCTTTCGGGCCTGGACCTGACGGCGGCCCAGTTGTCGATCTTGCTGGACGTGGACGCCGCCGTCTGGGCCGAGGAGGCGGCGCTGATCCCCGACTTCTATCGCCGGTTCGGAGAGCGGCTGCCGACCGCCCTGTGGGACCAGCACGCGGCGCTGGTCACGCGGCTCGACCGGGCCGCAGGCGCCTCTATGGCGGCGGAATAGGTCGCCGACACTTGCATTGAGGGCGTCGCGGGTCGATCAGACGGGCCGTGACGTCTTCCTCCTGCATCGTGATCGTCGGCGCCGGCGTGCTGGGCCTGTGCACCGCGTTCGAACTGAATCGGCGCGGGCGATCCGTCGTCGTGATCGATCCCGGCGAAGCGAATGCGTCTGCGGTCGCGGCGGGCATGATCGCCCCGGCGATGGAGGCGGCCATCGACGATGCGTCGGCGGAGCGTGCCGCCCTGTTCCGCGCGTCGCGGGACCTTTGGCCGGATTTCGCCCAGGCGGCCGGAATCACTTTGGCGAGGCGACCGGCGGAATGGCGCGGCGGGGATGCGGGGGGGATCGCCGCGCGGATGCGGGCGCTGGGATTCGAGGCGCGGATGAATGGCGACCGGGTCGTCACGGACGAGGACTATCAGGTCGATCCCGGCCTGGCGCTGGCGGCGATGAAGGCGGTTTTGGGCGATGCGGTCGTGACCGGCCGCGTGGAGGCGGTCGCGCGCGTGGGCGACAGTTGGCGTGTGCAGACGGATCGTGCCGAACTGCTGACCGACGCCGTGGTGCTGGCGACGGGCGCCGAACGCGCGGTCTCTGGCCTGCCCCGGGCGGTGCGCCAACGGGTGGAGGCGATCCAGCCCATTCGCGGTCAGATCGGGTCGACGACGCAGGCTTTGGCGGCCCATGTGGTGCGCGGGCCTGGCGCCTATGTCGCGCCGATGGGGACGGGCGTGGTCGTGGGCGCGACGATGGAGCCGGGACGTCGCGACACGGCGCCGGACGCTGCGGCGGGCGAGCGTCTGGTTCAGGCCGCGTGGTGGGTGCTGGGTCGGACGCCCGAGCCGCTGGAGATCGAATGGCGCGCGGGCGTGCGCGGGGCGACGGCGGATGGTCTGCCGCTGGCGGGCGCGGCGGTGGGCGGGCCGGGGCTGTTCATGGCCCTGGCGCCGCGCCGCAATGGCTGGCTGCTGGGACCGGTGGTCGGCCAGGTGGTGGCCGATGCGATCGAGGGGCGGGCGGCGTCGCCGCACGCCCGCGCCCTCGACCCCGGTCGGTTCTAGCCCTCCATCGCGAAGCGGACGGTGAAGTTGACCGTGGCCCCGTCGACGGGGCGGCCGTCGACGGTGCGCGGGTTCATGCGGAAGTCGCGCGTCAGGCTCTGCGCCGCGCGACCGAAGCCCTGACCGCTGGGCGTTTCGCCCACGACGCGACAGCCGGTCAGGCCGCCGTCGACCCGCACCATGCACGACAGGCTGGCGGAACCCGGCGTGCCGTTGTCGGCCGCGCGAGACGGATAGGCGCGCGCCATCTGGGCCGCCGACGGACGGCTGGCCCAGGTCGGATTGTTGATCACCGAGGGCGGGCGAGGCGGGGTCTCGACCGTCGCCGTGCCGCCTTCGACGCCGGTGGGCGCCGTGCTGACGATGACCTGTCCAGCCGGCGCCGTGGTCGTCGGGTTGTCAGGCGGGGTCAGCGCCACCGTCGGCACATCCACCGGCACGGTCAGCGTCGGCTTGTGGATCGGCGTCGGCGGGGCCGCCGTGACGGTCGGCGGCAGCGGCTTGGGCTCCGGCGGCCGTTGGAAGAAGATGTCGATAGGTTTGTCAGGCTCTGTCGGTTCGGCCAGGCCGCTCAACTCGAACCGTTGATTGTAAAGCACCACGCCCGCCGCGACGTGCAGGATCACCGAGACGCCGATGGCGGCCAGCATCCAGCGCGGGATGGGTTTCTTGCGTTCCCCGAAGTCGATGGGGCTGATCAAGCCGGGGCCGCCGGCGGTTTGCATCATCATGGCCTAACTCCCTCGTTCACCGCCCCCGCAGCGCCCGTAAGGTGAAGTTGAGCGCGCAGGTTGTGGCGGCTTTGCGGCAAGCCGCGCGTGTTCGACCAACGTCGATCCGTTAACGCCGCCGTTAAGGATTAGGGATTGGTTAACCACGTTCGCTGACCATCGCGCGCATGGGCATCGGAGCGATTCCATCGGCGGGCGGCGTGGAGGCGGCGATCAGGCGCGCCTCCTCGGCCGTGGGCGTGGACTATGACTTCATGGTCAAGACCGCGCGTCGTGAAAGCGCGATGAACCCCTCGGCCAAGGCCCCGACATCTTCGGCGGCCGGGCTGTTCCAGTTCATCGAACAAACCTGGCTGGGCACGGTCAAGCAGCACGGCGCCCAGCATGGTTATGGGCAATACGCCGACCTGATCCATCGGGGATCGGACGGTCGCTGGCGGGTCGAGGGTTCGGCGCGCAATGTGGTGCTGGACCTGCGGTTCGATCCGCATGCGGCGTCCGCCATGGCGGCGGAGCTGACGGCGTCGAACGCCGCCTATCTGCGCGGCCGCACGGGCAAGGAGCCGGGGGCGGGCGATCTCTACGCCGCCCACTTCCTGGGACCGGCGGGGGCGGCGGACCTGATGCAGGCGATGGACCGCAATCCGGGCGGCAACGCGGCGGCCCTGTTCCCCCAGGCGGCGCGCGCCAACCGCAGCATCTTCTATCGCGACGGTCGCGCGGCGACGGTGGCCGAGGTTCACGCCAATCTTCAGCGCACGGCGGGCGAGGGCGCTCCGGCGGCGGGAGCGGGAGAGACGCGCCTTTCCGCCCCCAATCTTAGCGAAAAGGACCAGATGCTGGCGGCGCGGCTGGATCGGTTGAAACAGGATCAGGGGCTTCTGGCCCTGCTGCTGGGCCAGGACGGGTCGTCCAGCAGCGGTTTCGGCGGCGCATTTTCGCCGATGGGCAAGGAATCGACCTGAGTCGGTGAACTTCAACCGGTGGTAAACCGCCCGTTAAGCATGGCAGTCTCATTTTGGGATCAACGCCCGATTCCCTGACGAGCCGTCCATGACCGCCTATCGCGCACGCCTGACCGAAGTGGACATTCGTCGCCTGATCAAGGCGGCGGACGACGACGAGCGCGCGGAGGCGGCGCACAAGCTGTGTCGCAACATGGAACGCGCGGAACTGGGCGCGGAGGATCGGGAGGCGGCGCAGAAGATCCTGCGGATGCTGGCCAACGACGCGGCCGAACTGGTGCGGCGCGCCATGGCGGTGACGCTGAAGGCGTCGGACCTGATCCCCAACGATGTGGCGCGCAAGCTGGCCGGCGACCTGGACAGCATCGCCCTGCCGATCATCGCCGCCTCGCCCGCCTTCAGCGACGAAGACCTGATCGAGATCGTGCGCGCGGGATCGGTCGTGCGGCAGGTGGCGGTGGCGGGGCGAGCGCAAGTGTCGCGCGACGTCGCCGATGTTCTGGCCGGAGAGGGTTGCGAGCAGGCGGTGCGGGTTCTGGCGGCCAACGACAACGCCGATCTGTCCGAAGGCTCGCTGGCCGTCGTGGTCGAGCGGTTCGCCGAGGCGCCGGAGGTGCTCACCGCCGTCGCCTATCGCCAGGTTCTGCCGCTGCAGGTCACCGAACGGCTGATCGAACTGGCCAGCGACACGGTGCGCGAACATCTGATCAGCCGCCATGCCGTGGCGCCCGAAACCGCCATACGCTTGGCGCAGTATGCGCGCGAGCGCACGACCGTCGATCTGGTCGATCAGGCGGGCGCCAGCGCGGATCTGGCCGCCTTCATGGCCCAGTTGAATGCGCGCCGGGTGCTGAACGCCTCCCTGCTGCTGCGCGGACTGGCGCGGGGGCAGATGGCCATGTTCGAATATGGTCTGGCAGAGCTGGCCAGTACGCCCCATCATCGCGCCTGGTTGATGGTGCATGACGCCGGGCCGCTGGGGCTGAAGGCCGTCTATGATCGGGCGGGCCTGCCGCCGCGCCTGTTCCCCGCCTTCCGCGCCGGCGTGGACACATGGCGCGCGCTTGCGGCCGAGGGAATCGACACCTCCAGCACCCTGTTCCGCGAACAGATGCTGGAGCGTTTCCTGACCCAGCGTCCGAACGTGCTGCGCGACGACCTGGCCTATCTGATGGAGCGACTGGATCAGTCGCCCGCCGCCTGTCACGCCGCCGCCAACGCCGCCTGATAGCCGACGACAAAAGGCCCGCCGAATGACGGGCCCTTTTCCTTGCGCTCTTCAGCTTCGGTCAGCCCGCCAGATGCTGGGCGACCCGCTGCTCCAGGGTTTCGGCCAAGTCGCGGCCGGTGGGGTGTTCGTCGGTCTTGATCTGATCGCGGACCACGGCGCGAATGGCGTCGATATGGGCGTCCAAAATCGGAAGGGGCGCCGACATCCGACGTTCGGCGTCGTCCAGCATCTTGCACAGCGAACCGGCGATCCGCGTCACCAAAGGATAGTCATAGGTCGTGCCCAGTCCCTTCAGGTCGTGGGCGCGGAAATACAGGGCCTCGGCGGTGGCGGGGGTGTAGCCCTGGTTGCGAATGTCGGCTTGGGCCTGGTCCAGCTTGACGATCTCGTCGTTCAGCCACTGGCCGAACTGGGCCGACATGGCCTTCAACGCCTCTTCGGCCTTGGCGATGGCGTCGGCGTTGATGCCGAATCCGCCGCCGACCTTCATACGCAGGGCGTTGGTCGGAGGGGTGATTTGCGCCGGGTTGCTCATGGCGGGCTCCATAGGTCTTTCGCGGACGCTAAACGGCTTGGCTTAAGAAGCCGTCACCAGTCAGTTGGCGAACTGTTCGGCGATCACGCGCTCGTCGAACGACCGGCCAGCGTCGAACAGCATGGTCAGGGCCACGTCGCGCCGTTCGCGCACCTCGACACGCGCCACGCGACGAACCTCGAAATTGTCGGCGGTGGCCGAGACGGGGCGTTTGTCGGCCTCCAGCACATCGAACCGCACCTTGGCACCGTGCGACAGCAGGGCCCCTCGCCAGCGGCGGGGGCGGAAGGCGCTGATCGGCGTCAGGGCCAGGATGCGGGCGTCCAGCGGAATGATGGGGCCGTGGGCCGACAGATTGTAGGCGGTCGATCCGGCGGGCGTGGCCACCAGACAGCCGTCGCAGGACAGCTCCTCCAGCCGCACCCGTTCGTCGACCGTGATCCTGAGCTTGGCGCTCTGGCGGGTCTGGCGCAGCAGCGAGACCTCGTTGATGGCCAGGCCGGTGTGGACCTCGCCCGCCTCGGTCCAGGCGTCCATCTGCAGCGGGTGGATGACGGTGCGTTCGGCGGTCGTGATCCGCTCCAGCAGGCCGTCTTCCTCGTAGTCGTTCATCAGGAAGCCGACCGAGCCGCGGTTCATGCCGTAGACCGGGGTGCGGCGGCGCATATTGCCATGCAGCGTCTCCAGCATCTGACCGTCGCCGCCCAGGGCCACGATGACGTCGGCCTGCTCTTCCGCCACGGCGCCATAGCGCGCGGTCAGGGCCGCCCTGGCGTCCTGCGCCTCGGGTCGGTCGCTGGCAACGAAGGCCAGGGCGGGGGTGGTCGGGGTCTGAGAGGGGCGGGTCTGGGTCACGGCGCGACGTGAGCCGAGCTTGGCGGCGAAGTCAAACGATCGCGGGATTCTGCATCATCTGACGGAAGGCGCGCGCGGCGGAATGGGCGTTCATCGGCGTGGCCGTCCAGCCGCCGTCGCCGGGCAGGCCCCCGGTCAGCTTTCGCACCTCTATCAGCAGGGAGGAAAAGACGGCCTTGTCCACTCCGACCGCGACACAGGCCAGGTAAAGCGGCTCGGCGGTGGGTGCGCGCACCGCCTGGCGAACCTGAGCGTCGCCGAAGCCGCCCAGTGCGGCCAGGGCCTGTTCGAACAGTTCGAAACGCTGCTCGCGCAGGGCGCGGACCAGGAGGCCGGGTCGCAGCTGGCCGGCGGCCTGCAGCTTGTTCACCAGGCGGCGCTCCATCTCGGCGCGCTCGCGATTTTCCGTCAGGCGGCCGGCGGGGGCGGCGCGCCACTCCGGCGCGCCCGCTGCGATCGCGGCGGACTGCTGCACGGCGGCGTTCAACCGGGCGTCGTCGATGCGGAAGCGTTCGCCGATGGATTGGCGCAGGGCCTGGCCGACCCACTGATAGAGTTCCTGGGCCAGATCCTGGTTCAGGCGGGGGTGACGGGTCAGGGGCGCGCGCAGGCCCGCGACGCGGCGCGACTGATCGACCAGTCGGCGCATCGTCGCCTCGCTGATCTGGGCGGTGCGGTTGGAGGCCAGGGCGGTCATGGTCACGGCCTCGCCGCGATCGACGATGGCGTCGCACACATCGCCCGACAGCCGCGGACGGCGGGCCACGGCGATCTGATGCTCCAACGTCGCCTCGATCAACAGGCGGATCAGGTCGGCGTCCTTCAGCAGGGGGCTGGAGGTTATGACGGGGCGGGCGATCTCGATCTCGTCCAGCGCCAGCATATTGACCAGGGCGGGCGGCGCCCAATCCGCGCCCGCGATCCGTTCGGCCAGGGCCAGACGGATGTCGCGCTCCGCCTGGGCGGTCAGGGTCAGGAAGATGTCGGCGAGAAGCGGCGCGACGCTGGGCGGCGGCGCCGCAGCCTCGCACAGGCCAGTCACCTTGAGCAGAAGACGTTGGCGATCCTCGGCCGAGCGACTGCTGGCCAGGGTCAGCATCTGCGCCACGGTGCGGTCGTCCCAGCCATCGCGGGCCGGCTCAAGTTGAACGACAGACACAGCGGCTCCCCGAACCGTCGATGGACCCGCATACCCTTAGGCCGGTGTCGTAAAGGCCGGGTTAACCACGTTCGGGCGGTCAAGATGACGCTGCGTCAGCCTATCCGCGCGCCCTTGACGCCGCGCGCCGCGAGGCAGACGGTCGGTCCAAACGCCCATCCAGAGGCAGGAGGAAACCATGGCGGACGGTGCAAATCCCTCGATCAGGTCCCGCGTGTCGGAGGCCGAGTGGCAGGCGCGCGTCGAACTGGCGGCCCTCTATAGGCTGGTCGCGCTGCACGGCTGGGACGACATGATCTTCACCCATATCTCGGCGCGCGTACCGGGGCCGGAGCATCATTTCCTGATCAATCCCTACGGCTTCTATTTCGACGAGATCACGGCCTCGTCGCTGGTGAAGGTCGATCTGGACGGCAATATCGTTCAGGACACGACCAACTTCATCAATCCGGCGGGCTTCACCATCCATTCGGCGGTCCATGCCGCGCGCGAAGACGCCAAGTTCGTCATCCACCTGCACACCGTAAACGGCGTCGGCGTCGCGGCCCAGGCGGAAGGGTTGCTGCCCATCAGCCAGAACGCCTGTTTACTGCAGCACCAGGTTGCGTATCATGGATATGAGGGGTTGGCCCTCCACCATGACGAACGCGAACGTCTGGTCGCCGACCTGGGGGATAAACCGTTGATGCTGCTGCGCAACCACGGCACGCTGGCGGTCGGGGAGACGGCGGCGCAGGCATGGATCGGCATCTTCTTCCTGGAACGGGCCTGCGCGCAGCAGGTGGCGGCGTTGTCGGGCGGCCGCGAGCACGTTCTGCTGGCCCCGGATGCGGCGCAGGAGGAGACCAAGGAGCAGGGGCGGGGCATCGGCTTCGTCTCGGCCCTGGCCTGGCCGGGCGCGCTGCGGCAGCTGGAGCGCAAGTCGCCGGGCTACGACGCCTGATCCTGGCGACGGCGGGGGGCGTTCTGTCCCTCGGCGTCGCCCAGACGGCCCAGGCCGGCGCCTGGGTCCAGCCCAAGGGGCAGGGCCAGGCCATCGTCAAATACGAGCGTCTGAAGGCCGACAGCGGTTTCGATCCGTCCGGGGACGAGACGACCTTGCCGGCCGTCCGACGCGATGCGCGACTGGGCCTGTTCGCCGAATACGGGGTGACGGATCGGCTGACCCTGCAGCTCAAGGCCGACTGGCAGGCGGGCGAGGACGCCTTCGTCGACTACGAGGGGCGCGGTCCCATCGAGATCGGCGCGACCTGGCAGGTGTTTCGCGACGACCGAAACGCTCTCAGCCTCTACGGCGGCTACAGCCGGGCCGGGGAGGGACGGAACGCGGACTATGCGCCGCCGGGCGTGGGCGAACACGACTGGGAGGCGCGGTTGTCGGCGGGCCGGTCGCTGGGGCCGCGATGGGGGATGCAGCGGTCCTTCGTGGAGGTTCAGGCCGCGCGGCGTCTGCGCGACGGTCTGCCCGACGAGACCCGGATCGACGCCACGGCGGGCGCGCGGTTCGGCGGCGGCTGGATGGCGCTGGGCCAGGCCTTCGGCGGGGCGGCGGACGGCGGCGCCCGCTGGCTGTCGCTGGAGGCGTCGGTAGTGCGCGACCTGGAGTCCTGGAGCCTGCAGGCGGGATGGAGACAAACGGTCGCAGGGCGAGAGACGCCGGCGGCCCATGGCCCGGTCATCGCGATCTGGCGTCGGTTCTAAGACGGATTTCCGCGACGGAAATCTCCGCTTGGCGCGTTAGTGTCGGATTACGTTGCGCAAGCCGCATTAGCCGGTAATGCATGCGGCGTCCCCTGATCGAGAGTTCCGCCGCGTGATCAAACGTCACTTCTTCCTCGTCGCCGCCGCGATCCTGTTGGCGCTGATGGTCGTCGCCGCCGTGGTCAAGGTGGCCACCTCCAACGACAAGTCGGCCCAGGGGCCGGGCGCGGGCGGCGGACGCAGGGGCGGTCAGCAGGTGTCGGAAGCCGTGGTGAGCCAGCGTCCGTTCTCGGATCAGATTCGGGTGCTGGGCGTGGCGCGCGGCCAGCGCTCGGTCAATGTCACCTCGTCCACCACGGAACTGATCACGCGGGTCCTGTTCACCGATGGCCAGCTGGTGTCGGCGGGCGCGCCGCTGGTCGAACTGCAGGCGCGTGAAGAGGACGCCGCCATCATCGAGGCGCGCGCCAACGTCAATCAGGCCCAGCGCGAATACGACCGCTACAAGGCCTTGGCGGATCGCGGCGTGGCGCCTCAGGTCATGTTGGAGCAGGCCGAGACGGGTCTGGAGACGGCGCGCGCCTCGCTGCAGGCGGCGCAGGCGCGCCGTGGCGACCGGGTGATCCGCGCGCCGTTCGCCGGCCGGATGGGCCTGACGACCGTGACCCCGGGCACCCTGATCAATCCGGGGGCGGTGATCGCGACCCTGGACGACACCTCGACCATCCGAGTCGATTTCCCCTTGCCGGAGCGTTATCTGAACCTGTTGCAGCCCGGGGCTGCGATCACCGCGACGGCCGACGCCTATGGCGATGCGCCGTTCCAGGGGCGGATCGCCCTGATCGATACGCGCGTCAACGAGGCGACGCGCGCCGCCACCGCTCGCGCCGAATTCCCCAATCCCGGCGGCCGCATCCGGCCCGGAATGCTGCTGCGCGTCGTGGTTCAGCAGGGCCAGCGGCAGACGGCGGCGGCCCCGGAAGCGGCGGTGCAGTATGAAGGCTCGGGCGCCTTCGTCTATCGCATCGCGCCCGGCCAGAACGGTTCGACCGCCCAACGGGTCGAGGTCGAGACCGGCGCGGTCGAGAACGGCTTCGTCGAAATTCTGTCGGGCGTCGAGCCCGGCGAGCGGATCGTGGGGTCCGGCCTGAACCGCATCCAGCCCGGCGCGCCCGTCAGCGTCGCCGGGGCGCAGCGCAAGTCGGGCGCCGCCCAATGATGCTGTCCGATGTCTCGGTCCGGCGGCCGGTCTTCGCCGCCGTCGCCGCCATCGTGCTGTGCGTAATCGGCGCGGCGGCCTTCTTCTTCCTGCCGGTGCGCGAACTGCCCGACGTCGATCCGCCCATCGTCTCGGTCAACACCAGCTACGCCGGCGCCTCGGCCGAGGTCATCGAAAGCCGGATCACCGAGCCGGTCGAGCAGCAGATCGCCGGCATCCAGGGAGTGGAGCGGATCAACTCCACCAGCCGCGACGGCCGCTCCAGCGTCAACATCGAGTTCTCGCTGGATCGCAACATCGACGACGCCGCCAACGACGTGCGCGACCGGGTCAGCCGCGTGGTCGGCCGCCTGCCGGACCAGGCCGACCCGCCCGAGGTGGCCAAGGCCGATTCCGACAGCCAGCCGATCATCATCGTCTTCCTGCGCTCGACCAGCATGAACCGGCTGCAGCTGACCGACTACGCCGACCGCTATCTGGTCGATCGGATGGCGACGGTGCCGGGCGTGGCCCAGGTGAACATCTATGGCGAGCAGCGCTATTCGATGCGGATCTGGCTGGATTCGGCGGCCATGGCGGCGCGTGGACTGACGGTCAACGACGTCGAGACGGCCCTGACCAACCAGAACGTCGAGCTTCCGGCCGGATCGCTGGAATCCACGGCCAAGAACTACACCGTGCGCGTGGCGCGCACCTACGCCCGGCCGGACGACTTCCGCCAACTGCCCATAGGCACGCGTGGTTCGGCCTCGACCTCGGCTTCGGTCGCCACCGGCACGGGCAGCGGCTCCTCGGCCATCATCCAGGGCCAGCCAACCTATGTCACGCGCCTGGGCGACATCGCGCGGGTCGAGGAGGCGCCGGAAGAGGATCGTCGTCTGTTCCGGGGCAACGGCATGGATCAGATCGGCCTGGCCGTGACGCGCCAGGCCCAGTCGAACGACCTGGCCATCTCCGACGGCGTTCACAAGATGATCGACCAGATCCGGCCGACCCTGCCGCCCGGCGTGACCATCGAGATCGGCTCTGACAACTCGGTCTTCACCTCTCACGCCATCGACGAGGTGTGGATCACCATCGGCATTTCGATGGCCCTGGTGGCCCTGGTCAACTTCATCTTCCTGGGCAGCCTGCGGGCGGCGCTGATCCCGTCGATCGTGGCGCCCATCTGCCTGCTGGCGACTTTCATCGTGCTGGCGCCCCTAGGCTTTTCGCTGAACCTGCTGACGCTGCTGGCCTTGGTGCTGGCCATCGGCCTGGTGGTGGACGACGCCATCGTGGTGGTCGAGAACATCCAGCGGCGGCTGGATCACGGCGAGCCGCCGCTGGTCGCCGCCGAGCGTGGGGCGCGTCAGGTCTTCTTTGCGGTCGTGGCCACGACCATCGTGCTCTTGTCGGTGTTCGCGCCCCTGCTGTTCCTGCCGGGATACGTCGGGCGTCTGTTCGTGGAGCTGGCGGCGGCCATTGCGGCGGCCGTGGCCTTCTCGGCCTTCCTGGCGCTGAGCCTGTCGCCGATGCTGGCGTCCAAGATCCTGAAGCCCGCCCAGACCGGCGGCTGGATCGCGCGCCGGGTCGACTGGGGCATGGATCGGCTGAAGTCGTCCTATTCGCGCTCGCTGGACATGCTGCTGGGGCGTCGGATCGCCGTGATCGGCGTGGGCGCCCTGATCCTTCTGGTGGCGGCGGGGGCGGGGGGCATCTTCCTGTTGCTGCCCAACGAACTGGTGCCGGACGAGGATCGCGGCCGCGTCACCGTTCGCGTCGCCGGACCGGAAGGCGCGGGCTTCGACTACACCCGCAAGATCATGCTGGGGCTGGAGCCGCTGCTGGCGGAATACAAGACGAGCGGCGAGGCCGACAGCTATCTGGTGTCCGCGCCCGGCTTCGGCGGCAGCGGCTTCAACTCGGGCAATGCGGTGCTGACCCTGGCCGACTGGTCCAAGCGCGACCGCACGGCCGCCCAGATCGCGCAGGAACTGAACGGCAAGCTGCGCGGCCAGACCGACGCCCAGGTCAACGCCTCGACCCCCGGCGCCTTCCAGCGCGGCGGCGGCAACTCCAACTCCATCGAACTGATCGCGACGGGCAGCGATTATCAGCAGATCTACAACTGGCTTCAGCCCATACTGACCGCGGCCCAGGGCAACCCCGGTTTCTCGCGCCCGCGCCTGAACTATGAGCCGAACTCGCCCCGCCTGCTGGTCGATGTCGATCCGCAGAAGGCGGCGGCGCTGGGCGTGTCGTCACAGTCCATCGGGCGGACGCTGGAGACCATGTTCGGCTCTCGCCGCGCCACGACCTACATCAAGGGCGGGCAGGAGTATGACGTCATCCTGCAGACCGACCGCGAGAACCGGCGCGAGGTTTCGGACCTGGAGGCCCTCTATGTCGCGACCGGCGGCGGGCAGCTGGTGCCGTTGTCGGCGGTGGTCACGACCAAGACCAGCGGCGATACCCCGGATCGTCGGCGTCTGGACCGCCAGCGCGCCATCACGCTTCAGGCCGATCTGAACCCCGGCACGACCATCGACGACGCCGTGCAGTTCCTGAGCGCTGAGGCGGCCAAACAGCCGCAAGGCGGGGTCGTGGTCCAGTGGGGCGGCGCCGCGCGTGACCAGCAGGAAGCGGGCGGGGCGGTCGTCGCGGCCTTCGGCCTGGCGCTGCTTCTGGTCTTCCTGGTGCTGGCGGCCCAGTTCGAAAGCTGGATCACGCCGGCGGTCATCATGCTGACGGTGCCGCTGGCGGCGGCGGGCGGTCTGTTCGGCCTGCTGATGGCGGGGTCCAGCCTGAACATCTACAGCCAGATCGGCCTGATCATCCTGATCGGCGTGGCGGCCAAGAACGGCATTCTGATCGTGGAGTTCGCCAACCAGCTGCGCGACCAGGGGCGGTCGATCCGCGAGGCGATCATCGAATCGTCGTCGTTGCGTCTGCGCCCGATCATCATGACGTCCATCGCCACCGCCTTCGGCGCCCTGCCGCTGGTGCTGTGGCAGGGGGCGGGGGCCGGCAGCCGTCAGACCATCGGCGTGGTGATCTTCACCGGCGCCATCTTCGCCACCGTCCTGACCCTGTTCGTGGTGCCGGTGATCTATGGCGTACTGGCGCGCTTCACCAAGTCGCCCGAATGGACCGCCCGCAAGATCGAGGAATGGGAGGCGCAGGAGATGCGGGACGGCGGCGAAAAGCCGATCCCCGAGGCCTGACCGATCAGGAGGCGGGCGCAGGCTCCGGCTTGTAGCCCGTCTCCACCTTCAGGAAGGCGATGACGTCGCGGCGATCCTTGGCGTCGGGCAGGCCGGGGAAGGTCATCTTGTTGCCCGGCAGGAAGGTGCGCGGGTTCTGGAGCCAGTGATCCAGCTTTTCCGCATCCCAGGTGAAATCCGCCGTCCGCATGGCGTTGGAGTAGTTGTAGCGCGGCCGGTCGCCCGCCTTCCTGCCGAACACGCCGTACAGATTCGGACCGGCCATGTCCGCGCCGCCCTCGCCTATGGTGTGGCAGGATCGGCAACGGGCGAAGGCGCGTCGCCCGTTCTCCAGATCGCCGGTGTCGTAGGGGGGCGGCAGGGCGGCCAGCAGACTGGCCTTCTCGGCCTCTGTCAGGACACGAACCGGCTTGGCGGGGGTCATGGCCGGGGTGGAGGGCGCATCCTGTCCGCAGGCGGCCAGGGCCAACATCGGGGCCAGAAGAAGCGGGGCGGCGAGGGAGAGGCGGGACATGGACGGCTCCTGTTCCAGCGTCTGATAGCGCAAACCGGGCGCGCGGCAATTGGTCAAGCTGTCCCGCTGGACGCGGGGTGTCCGCACCTGATAATCACTGTCAAAGAAACGCGGAGCCGTCGGGGAGCGGCCTCGCCCGTGCGAGCGTAGACTTTGACCGAAACCATAAAGCTGAGCCAGGCCCGACGCGGCGATCGCGGCGTCATCGTCCAGGTGGGCGCCCATTGTCATCACCAGAACGAGGCCGTGGAGCTGGAGCGCCGCCTGCTTGAGCTGGGCTTTGTCGAGGGGGCGCAGGTCGAACTGCTGCACGAGGGTCTGTTCGGTCGCGATCCCATCGCGATGAAGGTGGACGACATGCGCGTGGCCCTGCGTCGGCATGAGGCCGAGAGCCTGACCATCCGGCTCGATCACCGGGGGATCGCCTGATGGACGTCGCCCTGAAGACCGCCCGCGTCGCCCTGGTCGGCAATCCCAACAGCGGCAAGACCGCCTTGTTCAACGCCCTGACCGGCGCGCACCAGAAGGTCGCCAACTACGCCGGGGTCACGGTTGAGCGGAAGGAGGGGCTGATCCGCGCCACGTCGGGCCGCACGATGTCGGTGCTGGACCTGCCCGGCACCTATTCCCTGCGCGCCCGCAGCCCGGACGAGGAGGTCACGCGCGACGCCGTTCTGGGCCGCCTGGCCGGAGAGACGCCGCCGGACGTGGTGGTCTGCGTCGCCGACGCCACCAATCTGCGTCTTGTGCTGCGCCTGATTCTTGAACTGAAGGCCGTCGGCCGTCCGATGGTGCTGGCGCTGAACATGTACGACATCGCCCAGCGTCAGGGCCTGCGGATCGATCTGGAGGCGCTGCGCGCCGAGTTGGGCGTGCCGATCATCACCACCGTCGCCACGCGAAAGCGCGGCGTCGACGATCTGATCGCCGCCGTCGAGGTTCAGGCCGACGCCGCTGCGCTCGGCGAAAACGCCTGGCATACGCCCGACGCCGCCGAACTGCGCAGCGCGGCGCGTGAGGCCGAGCGGATCATGAAGGCCTGCGTCCGCCCGCCAGAGCGGCCCGACACCCTGACCGGCGAGATCGATTCCGTCCTGCTGCATCCGGTCGGCGGCCTGCTGATCCTGCTGGCCCTGCTGTTCGTGATGTTCCAGGCCGTGTTCAGCTGGGCCGCGCCCCTGATGGACGGCATCGAGGCGGGCATCGGCTGGTTGGGCGGTCTGGTGGGCAATGTGCTGCCGGACGGCCTGTTGCAGAGCCTGATCGTGGACGGGATCATTTCCGGCGTCGGCAGCGTGCTGGTCTTCCTGCCGCAGATCCTGATCCTGTTCCTGTTCATCATCGCGCTGGAGGACTTCGGCTACATGGCCCGCGCGGCCTTCCTGATGGACAGGATCATGGGCGGGGCGGGCCTGCACGGCCGCGCCTTCATTCCCCTGTTGTCCAGCTTCGCCTGCGCCATTCCCGGCGTGATGGCGGCGCGGGTGATCGATTCAAAGCGCGACCGCCTGACCACCATCCTGGTCGCGCCGCTGATGACCTGCTCCGCGCGCATCCCGGTCTATACGCTGATCATCGCCGCCTTCATCCCGAACGAGCGGGTATGGGGCTTCGCCAATCTGCAAGGACTGGTGATGTTTGGCCTCTATGCGGCGGGCATTCTCAGCGCGCTTCTGGTCTCGCTGGTGATCCGCAAGGTGTTCTGGCGCGGCGCGGTCGAGCCGTTCATGATGGAGCTGCCGACCTACAAGGTCCCGGACCTGAAAAGCGTCGGGTTCAACCTGTGGCTCCGGGCCAAGATATTCCTGAACCGGGCGGGGCGGATCATCCTGCCGGCCGTCGTCATTCTGTGGGTGCTGGCGACCTTCCCCTATCCGCCCGAGAACGCGACCCTGCCCGCCATCGACTATTCGTTCGCGGGCATGTTGGGCCGGGCGCTGGAGCCGATTTTCGCGCCGATCGGCTTCAATTGGCAGATGGTCATCGCCCTGATCCCCGGCATGGCGGCGCGCGAGGTCGCGGTGGCGGCGCTGGGCACCACCTACGCCATCGCGGATGCGGAGAATGCGACCGGCCTGCTGGCCTCCACGCTCGCCACCCACTGGTCCTTGGCCACGGCCCTGTCCTTCCTGGCCTGGTATATCTTCGCGCCCCAGTGCGTGGCGACCCTGGGCGTGGTGCGGCGCGAGACCAACTCGCTGAAATGGACCTGGATCATGATCGGCTACATGTTCGGTCTGGCCTATCTGGCGTCGCTGGCGACCTATCATGTGGCGGTGGCGCTCGGAGGCGGTTAAGCCGAGGCGGTCGCCACCGTCTGGACCTCCTCATGAACCCTGTGATCGCCGCCGCCGTCATGGGCGGCCTGGGCCTGATTTTCGGCAGTTTCATCGCCGCCGTCAGCGTGCGCCTGCCGCGTGACGAGGACATCGTCATGGCCCGGTCGCGATGCCGGGGCTGCGACCAGCCGCTGCGCCCGTGGGAGTTGGTCCCGCTGTTCAGTTGGCTGGCCTTGCGCGGTCGTTGCGCGCGCTGCGACACGCGGATTTCAAGGCGCTATCCGCTGATTGAATTGGCGGCGGGCGGCATCGGCGTGTGGGCGGCGCTGTGGGCCGTCGGCGGGGGCGCGTCACTGTTCATTATGGCGGCGACGGCGGTTCTGGGCTGGCAGTTGCTGTTGATCGCCATTGTGGACGGCGAGAACCTCTGGCTGCCCGACATCCTGACCCTGCCGTTGATCGCGACCGGCCTGATCGTGGCCATGGGCGCGGGCTGGAATGTCGCCCTGACGCATCTGATCGGGGCGGGGGCGGGGTTTGGCGGGCTGTGGTTGGCGGGCTGGCTCTATCAGGTCGTCCGCAAACGTCAGGGACTGGGAGGCGGCGATCCCTTCCTGTTCGCGGGGGCAGGGGCCTGGGTCGGCTGGATCGGCCTGCCCAGCGTTCTTCTGTGGGCCTGCGCCGTGGGTCTCAGCCTGGTGTTCGCGATGCTGGTGGTGCGACGCTCGGTCAGCGCGACGGACAGGCTGCCGTTCGGCGTCTTCCTGGCGGCGGGGATCTGGCTGACCTGGCTTTACGGCCCGCTGGGGATTTAACGCCCGGTGGTCAGCTTGACGACGATGATCGCCGCCGTGTCCAGAATGGCCTCCGGCGTGTCGGCGCGGCGCAGCAGATCGAAACTGGCCGCCGTCGATTCGGCGATGGAGGCGATCTGGTACGAGGCCAGGCGGGGGTTGTAGTCCTTGGGATGCAGGCCGCTGGCATGGGCCTGGGCCACCCGGCGCTCGATGGCCAGGTGCAGTCGACGCAGACGGCGCACGCGGCTTTCCACGAAGGCGGCGTCGCCATTGTCCGCCAGCATATGTTCGACCCGCAGGACCTGGCCGTGGCTGCGCCAGATCGCCATGACGTCCAGGATGAAGGCGCGGGCGATGACGAAGGCCCTGTCGCCCGGCCAATCGGCCTGAAAATGCGACGCCAGTCCCTGGAAATCGGCCGCCGCGACTTCGCATAGGGCCAGAACAGGTTCTTCGACCGTTTTGAAATATGTATAGAAATTCGACGGAGACACGCCGGCTTCTGACGCCAGGTCGGCGACGCGAATCTCGCCGTAATGCCGCGCGTTCAACAGGCGTCGCGTCGCGTCGAGGATCGCCTGGCGGGTTCTGCCTCCGCGCGCGCCGATCTTGTGGCCCAGCTTGTTGGTGGTGTCGGGCATCGCCCCCATTGGTCGACAGAGGGTGGTGCCGGCTGCAGGAATCGAACCCGCGACATCCAGTTTACAAAACTGGCGCTCTACCAACTGAGCTAAGCCGGCCCGCGTGTGCGGTTTCGCCCTTATGTCCAGACCGAAGCCGCGACGCAAGACGAGCCTGCGCCGTAAGCGGACAAATCGACCTTCCGGCCCGAAAGCGCATTATTGCGGACGGCTCGACCTCAGCCCCGGATGAAGTGCGGCACGAAGCGGGAGGTGTTGCGGGTGATGCGGCCGATATCCTCGCGCAGACTGATTCCCGCCGGTTCCGTTCCGACCACCCACGACCCGACGATCACGTGGTTGCCGTCGAAGTTCGGCGGATTGTGCAGGGCCTGGCGGATGTAGCGGCCTTCGCCATAGCCGCCGTCCACGACCTCGGCTGCGCTTTGGCCTTGGTCGATCAGTTCGACATTGTCGCCTTCGCGCGAAAACAGCGGCTTGCGCACATAGGACGACCCCAGCGTGCTCTCGGCCGGATCGCCCTCGAAATAGGATTCCAGCAGGTTGGGGTGGCCCGCATGCCGTTCCCACAACAGCGGCAGGATGGCCTTGTTGGACAGGATGCTCTTCCACGCCGGCTCCAGCACGGTCACGTCCGCAGTCGGCAGGGGCGCGGCGTATTCGTCGCGCAGCATCTGCTCCCACGGATACAGTTTGAACAGCGCCTGGATGATCCAGTTGTCGTGATCCACGAACCGGCCGTCTGCGTTCAGGCCGATCTGGTCGATGGCGACGAACTGGGGCTCCAGCCCGGCCTGCTGAGCCAGGTCTTCGAGGAAGCGCACCGTCTGACGGTCCTCGACGAAGTCGGCGTCCGAGGAGAAATGCACGAAGCCGCTGGTCGGGAAGATGGCGCGGAATCGATCGACCAGCTTCTCATGCAGGCTGTTGAACTGATCCGCATCGGCCGGCAGGGCGCCGGCCTTGATCTGATCTTCCAGCCACAACCACTGGAACACCGCCGTCTCATAGATGCTGGTGGGGGTGTCGGCGTTGTATTCGTACAGCTTGGCCGGACCCGCGCCGTCGTAGGCGAAGTCGAACCGGCCATAGAGGGAGGGATCGCCCCGCTTCCAGCTGTCGGCCACATAGTCCCGCATGGTCTCGGGAATATCAAGTTGCTCCATCAGCCGTTCGGACTGGACGGCCTCGTTGACCAGTTCCACGCACAGGCCGTGCAGTTCCTCGGTCGGCGCCTCGATCCCCTCCTCGATCTCGGCCAAGGAGAAGGCGTATGCCGCCGTCTCGTCCCAATAGGGTTTGCCGTCGGTGTGGCGCCAGGTGAAACCGAGCTCCTCGGCCTTGGCGTCCCAATCTGTGCGGGGATCGAAGCGCAGACGCTCCATGGATCAGGCCGGGTCTTTGTCAGGCGCAGATTGGCCTATACGCGGCGTGATCACCGTCACGTCCGGCTGGCTGAGGCGGGCCAGGACGTCGTCGGCCGACGAATGACCGGGCAGTATGCCGGCCTCGCGCAGCTTTGCGTCCAGGTCGGCGCCGGTGCGGCGATCTTCCAGCGCCTGGCTGGCGTTCAGCTTCTCTTCCTGGATCGCCTGACGTTGCTTGATACGTTGCAGGCTGTCGGCGGCCGAGCCGATGCGCGACTGGGTGCCGGCCGAATTCAAAGCCACCGAGGTCTGGGCGCGCTGGACGGAATCGTTGACCTTGACGATGTCAATCTCGCGACGAAGCGTCTCGATCTTCTGGTCCGTCGAGGCGATGGCGGTGCGCAGGCGCGTCTCGGCCGTCTTCATGTCCTCGATCAGCGGGGCGCGGCTGGTGATCTCGACCTCCAGCTCGGCGATGCGGCCGGCGACTTCGCGCGCCAGGTCCGTCTTTCCCTGCCCCAGGGCGGTGCGGGCCGAGCTTTCGTATTTGGCGATCTGGTCGCGGAAGCTGGCCATCTCGTTTTCGGCCATGCGGCGCCGCGCCACCAGGCCGGCCAGGTCGTCGCGCGCCTTGCCTTGAGCATTGTCGGCGTCGCGGATTTCCTGGTCGAGAATCTTCAGGGCGTTGGCGTCGACGACGCCCTGGGCCGCGTCATGGGCCGAACCCCGAAACAGGGCGGACAGTTTTCTGAGCATGGACATGGTCGGTCTTCCGGGATCAGGCGGCGTCGGCGCCGAAGGTTTCACGCAGTTCGGTGGCGTCGATCGCATTCTCGGCCAGGGTGCGCAGTTCGATCAGGATGGTCTGCAGCGTCGTCTTGCAAGAGAGTTCGCCCATCAATTCGTACACATCCTCGCCGCCGACGTTGGTGATGGCGAAGTTGGACAGGGGCACCACACGCTGGGCCTTCAGCAGGAACTCGTTGAAGGCGTGGCGGTCGGTCTGTTCCGACACGGGCCACAGCAGCACGGAGCAGACGATCTGGGCGCCGCCGACGCTGAGATAGACCGGCAGGTCGCCGTACTCATGCATGGTCGCCAACAGAACGGGCTCGGCGCCCTCAACCACGCGCAGGGTCATTTCGCCCTCGCGCAACAGGGTGGACCCGTCCAGCGCCGCCTTGATGGTCGGCACGGTCCAGGGGGTCTCGATCACGGCGTCCATTTGATGGTCGTCTCCGGGGATGATGGAATCGGAAGTGGGGCGGCGCGGGCGTTGGGCAAGCTGCGGCCCGCGCGTGGAATCTGTGACGATGGCGCGCACGGCCGCCTTGACGTCCTCGCGGGCGGCGGCCGGCACCCAAAGCTCCAGCTTCACCAGGCCCGCCTCACGGCGCGCCTGTCGCCACGCTCGGATGCGGTCGGTGGCGGCGGAAGAGGGCGATGTGTCGTTCGGCATATCGTTACATGAAACGCGTAACATGAACGCTTGACTTGGCGCAAGATAGGACGGACATGTCGCGACATGAACCGCCTCATTCGGTCGCATCGTCGCTGTCCGCTCGCCGTCGGCGTGGATCGGGCTTAGATAGTCGCCCATGTTCAAGAAGCTTTTCGGATCGTCGGAGAACGCCGCGCCCGCCAATCGGCTGGCGACGGTGCGCAACATCACAGTGGGCCGCACCGTGTCGCTGGACCCGCTGGCCTGGCGCCGGCTGGGCGGAGAGACGCCTTTCACCCTGGATCGCGACGTGCTGGACATCTCGGCGCAAGGTTTGGTCAGTCTGCACAGCGGTCAGTTCGTGCATCGCTTCTACACCGACGACCACGTCATGCTTCAGGCCATGAGCGATGACGAGGCGGGTCTGGAAAGCTATGACTTCAGCCTGTTCGTGCCGTGGACCTCAGCCTATCCGCCGGGCGAGCGCGAACGCCGCATCTGGCGCGACCGGCTGTCGGCGCCGGTGTTTCACGGCGCGGCCGAAGAGTTGCCCGACTATCCCCGCTTCTGGTTCGCCGAGAGCGACGCCATCCAGCCGCCCGTCACCCTATGGGAGACGATCTGGGACGACCGCGCCGCGACCACGCCCTATGCCAAGATATTTCAGACCTGCATGTTGTATGCGCGCGAACTGGGCGGCGGCCGCGAACTGATGCTGGCTCTGGAGCAGCAGCCTGACGGCGGCGACACCACGCATGAAATCATGATCGGCATTCCGTTGGAAATGGCCGAGTTCCGCGCCTGACCGCGCAATCCGAGGGGCAAGACCGATGTTCGACTGGTTCGTATTTCAGCAGGGGGCGATCGCCTTCCTGATCGCCTTCGCCATGGCCGGTGCCTTCACCCTGGCCTTCAAACTGATCTACCAGTGGGTCACGCCCTATCACGAGCATACGCTGATCCGCGAAGGCAACACGGCCGCCGCCATCGCGCTGGGCGGCGCGCTGATCGGCTACGTCCTGCCTTTGGCCTCGGCCCTTTCGCACACCGTCAGCCTGATGGAGTTCGCCGCCTGGGCCTTGCTGGCCGGCGTGATCCAGATCGGGGTGTTCGTCACCATCAGCCGCATGGCCTTTCGCAACCTGGTCGCCCGCATCGAGGCGGGCGAGATTGCTGCAGCCGTCTATCTGGCCTCCATCTCCATTTGCGTTGGCCTGCTCAACGCCGCCTGCATGACGTCGTGACCGCCATGACCGATCTTCCCAAAACCGACACCATGCGCAAGCTGAAGCGCTCGCGCGTGCTTCACGTCAGCAGTCTGATGGCGACCGCCAGCTTCTCGCTGGCCGCCTGCGGCTCGCCCCAGCGCGTGCCGGCGCCCGAGCCCGAACCGACCCTGGCCTATCAGTCGCTGGACGAGTGCAAGGCCGCCAACGACATTCCCGACAACGAATGCGACGCCGCCTTGACCAAGGCTCAACAAGAGGCCGCCAAGACCGCGCCGCGCTACGCCACCCGCGAGGAGTGCGAGGGCCAGTGGGGACCGACGCAGTGCCAGCCGAATAATAACGGCGGCTCCTTCTTCACGCCGCTGCTGACCGGCTTCATCGTCGGTCAGATGCTGAACGGCGGCGGCTATCGCGGCGGCGGACCGCTGTATCGCGACCGCGAGGGGCGGTTGTCCAACGGCTACGGCGGTGGCTACGCCTACCGCGACTATCGCACCGGCAAGACCCTGACCAATGCGCGCGAGCATGGCGACGTCGCCCGCCAGGCCCCGACGCGGGTGCAGAGCCGCACCACCGTCGTCTCGCGCGGCGGTTTCGGCGGCGGGGGCCGGGGTTACGGCGGCTAGCCGATCCTTGGTTTTCCAGAGGTACGAAAGCTTTTCCCCTTCAGGCCGTCGTCAGACATGGTTCTGCGGTGTGGGCGCCGCAAACACAAGACGTGCTTCCAGGCCGCCGTCGGGGTGGTTGGACAGCGTGAGTGTGGCGCCGCTGCGGGCCGCCATTCTCTGGGCGATGGTGAGGCCGAGGCCCGCGCCGCCGCTGTCGCGCGATCGCGAAGCGTCCAGGCGATGGAAGGGCTCCAGCACGGCGTTCAGCTGATCCTCGGGCACGCCGGGGCCGTGATCGCGCACGGTGATGGCGATGGCGCCATTCGGTCCACGGATCAGGGCGACATCCGCCGACCCGCCGTGCTGGACGGCGTTGTCGATGAGGTTGCCCAGGGCGCGACGAAGCGCCTGAGGCCGGGACGGCGCGACGGCGGCGCAGGTTTCAGTCACGCGAACGGGCAGGCCGGCGTCGGCCATGTCCTCCACCAGGGCGGACACCAGGGAGGGCAGATCGACCTGGCCGATGGGCTCGCTCGTCTCCACCTCGCGGGCCAGGTCCAGCCCCTCGCGGATGAGGACCTGAGTGGCGGCGAAATCGGCGAGCAGCCGGGCGCGCAGGTCGGCGTCCGTCACCTTGTCGAGCCTGAGGCGCATTCGGGTCAGGGGCGTCTGAAGATCGTGGGTGATGGCGGCCAGCATTCGCGTGCGGTCGGAAAGCGCGGCCTTTAGGCGCGTCTGCATGGTGTTGAAGGCGGCGGCCGCATCGCGTAATTCCTGAGGGCCGGCGAGGGGCAGCGGCGGGCGGTCCAGGTCGGCGCCGAGCGCCGCTGCGGCCGTGCTGAGACTGCGCAGGGGATGAACCGCCAGTCGGGCGGCGATCCAGGCCAGAAGAGCGGCGGCCAAGGCCATCACGCCTAGAAACACCAGTCCCAGTCGGTCGGCGGCCAGGGGCGCGGGAGGCGGCGGCAAGGCGATGGTGACGGCCATCGACCCTTCAGACGTCTGAGCAACGACCAATCGGCAGTTCTGCGCGGCGGGTCCGATGGGCGACGGACGCTGTGCGGTCGCCCCATTCCGCTGTGCGGCAGGCGGGGGAGGGGGCGGTCCTGGCGGCGCTCGGCCGGGCAGGTGAGTAGGCGGGGGCGGCACGCAGTCAGCCGCCCCCGCCTGATAGGCCACGGCTTGGCCTTGGCCCAAGGTGTCGGCCAATCGTCGCGTAAGGGCGACGTCAGCAGGGCCTGGAACCAACCCATCGGCCGCGCGCGCCACGCCCTTGAAGTCGGCGCCGGTCATCAGAACGGGAAGTGCGGCGGCGATGCGTGCCGCCGCCTGGATGCGATCATGGTCGGCCTGTCGCTGGCGGTAGAGGCTGTCGGACAGCCAAAGCGCCGCCGCCGCCGACAGGGCGGCCCCGATCAGCAGGATCAGGAAGATCCGGCGCGCCAGGGTGTCGCGCGTCATCCCTCGGCCGCCGCGTCAGAGTTCGAAACCGTCGCAGCGAGCATATAGCCGAAATTGCGCACCGTCTTGATCAGTTCGGGCGAGCGGGCGTCGTCGCCCAGCTTGTGCCGCAGACGGCTGACCCTCAGGTCGATGGCGCGGTCGTCGGCATCGGGCGCGGCGGCCAGGGCGCGAAGCTGCTCCCGGCTCAGCACCCGCCCGGCATGGGCGGCCAGGGCGTCCAGAAGATCGAACTCGGTGCTGGACAGGCTGACCAAACGCGCGTCGGCCGCGCTCAGCAGGCGCCGTTCGCGGTCCAGGGTCCAGCCGGCGAACTGGACGCGGGTTTGCGTCGTGGGCGCCAGATTGGCCGGCAGCGCCCGGGTGCGTCGCAGAACGCTGCGGATGCGCGCCAAGAGTTCGCGCGGCTCGAACGGCTTGGCCAGATAATCGTCGGCCCCCATCTCCAGTCCCACGATCCGGTCGATAGCCTCGCCGCGCGCGGTCAGCATGATGACTGGAACGGCCGAGCTTGCTCGCAGGTCACGACACAGGGTCAAGCCGTCCTCGCCTGGAAGGTTGAGGTCCAAGATCACCAAATCTACGGCCTGGTCCGACAGGGCGCGCCGCATGGCCTTGCCATCGGCGGCCTGGACTACGCCGTAGCCTTCGCCTTCCAGCCGTTCCGCCAGCAGGCTGCGAATGTCGCGATCGTCATCGACGACCAGAAGGGTGGCGGACGGGGTCATCGCTTCTGTGTGGCGCTTCGCGATGCGTCTGTCGCGGAGTTTTTCATGTCGATTCTTGTCGCCCATCGCATCGACACATGCCGACACAATTCACGGCGATCTGGATACACGCCGATACGTCGGGGTCGCAGCGGCGCCTTCGGACAGGGCGAGAGCAGAGGCCTTGCCGAGGGGCGTGGCCGCCTCGGTCCCCGTCAACCCAAGGATAGAGATCAATGCGTTCCTCCCGTCCCCTGAACCGCAGGCTTCTGGCAGCCGTTGCGACTGTCGCGGCCCTGGGCGCCGCGTCCGGCGCCGTGGCCCAGGTTGTCCCGG
>NZ_DALZQC010000016.1:0-42245 GCF_032017145.1 Brevundimonas sp. | reverse complement strand
CGACGGCGCCGGGGGCGCCGGCATCGTATGGCCCGCGTGGGGATCCTGGGCCTGGGCGCTGAGCGCGCCGGCGGCGAGGATCAGGGGCGCGAGGGCGATGGCGAGGCGGTTCATCGGGCGGCTCCGTCCATGGGCCGCACCGTCACAACGTTGAACATCCCCGCGTGCATATGCATCAGCAGATGGCAATGGAAGGCCCAGTCCCCGGGCGCGTCTGCGGTCAGGTCGAAGGTCACCTTGCCGCCCGGCGCGACGTTGACCGTGTGCTTCAGCGGCTGATGCCCGGCGGGGCCGCCGGTCACCAGTTCGAAGAAATGGCCGTGCAGGTGGATGGGGTGCGCCATCATGGTGTCGTTGACCAGGGTCACGCGCACCCGCTCGTTACGCTCGAACCGGATCGGCTCGACCAACTCCGAGAACTTGCGCCCGTCGAAGCCCCACATGAACCGCTCCATATTGCCGGTCAGGTGGATTTCCATCGTTCGCGACGGCGGGCGTTGGTCCTTGTTGGGGGCCAGCGACACCAGGTCGGTGTAGACGAGGACGCGGTGGTCGACGTTTGTGAGCCCGATCGGACGCTCGCCGAGCCGGTTGGCGGGGTCCATGGCGATCGCGTCTACGCCCACGCCGACCGCCATGTCCGGCGGAGCGTTCTCAGGATCGCGCATGTTCATGCCGGCCATGGGCATGCCGGCCAGGTCGTCGGCCGGAGCCGCGGCCTGGGCGGACGCTCCGTGGTCCATCCCGGCCATGGCGCCGTGATCCATGCCGTCCATGCCCATGTCGCGCATGGTGAGGTTCGGAACCTCGCGCAGCGGCGGAACCTCCGCCGTCATCCCGAGACGCGGGGCCAAGGTCGCCCGCCCCATGCCCGAGCGGTCGATCGCCTCCGACACGATAGTGTAGGCGCGGTCCTCGGTCGGCGTGACGATCACGTCATAGGTCTCGGCGACCGAGATCTGGAACTCATCGGTCTCGACCGGGCGCACGTTCTCGCCGTCGGCCTGGACCACCGTCATGGGCAGGCCGGGGATGCGGATGTTGAAGATCGACATGGCGGAGGCGTTGATGATCCGAAGGCGCACCCGCTCGCCGGGCCGGAACAGGCCGGTCCAGTTCTCCTGCGGTCCGTGGCCATTGATCAGATAGGTGTAGGTCGAACCGTTGACGTCGAGGATGTCGCGCGGGTCCATCCGCATCTGGCCCCACATGCGCCGCTCCTCCAGGCTCATGCGGTCGCTGCCGTCCATGAGGCCCGCGAGGGTGGTGCGTTGCTGGTTGAAGTAGCCGGGGCTCTTCTTCAGCTTGGCCAGAATTTCGTGCGGATGCATGAAGCTCCAGTCCGAAAGGACCAGCACATGCTCGCGGTCGTAGGCGACCGGATCGGCGCCCGCGGGATCGATGACAATCGGGCCGTAGTGCCCCATCGCCTCCTGCAGGTTGGAGTGGCTGTGATACCAGAAGGTGCCCGACTGCCTGATCGGGAACTCATAGACGAAGGTCTCGCGCGCCTTGATGCCGGGGAAGCTGATGCCCGGCACGCCATCCATCTGGAACGGGACCAGCAGGCCATGCCAGTGGATCGAGGTGTCCTCGTCCAGAGTATTGGCGACCGAAAGTCGGACGTTCTGGCCTTCGCGCAGGCGCAGCAACGGCGCTGGCAGAACGCCGTTGATCGTCACGGCGTGGCCCGTGCGCCCCCCGACCGTGAAGGGCGAGTGACCCACCGTCAGATCGATATTCGGGCCCGTTAGCGTCGGCAGGTCGGCCCGCAGACCCTGCGACCCCGTCTGCGCCCAGGCGGGGAGCAGGCCTTGCAGCCCCAGCAAGCCGCCGCCGACGGCGCCGCCACGGAGAAGCGTTCGGCGATCGAGGCGGGGCGTGGACATCAGCGAGAAGTTCCCTGGCGGGTATTGAGCCGCTATTCAGATACGCACTCCCGACAGTGCCCCGTTGCTTCAGGGCGCCGCTCGGTCGGGATCGCGGCCTTCTGCGCCTTCCCATCATGGCAAGGTCAAGAGCCAATCGTCCGCTTTGAGGGAGACCCCTACATGAACATCGGCAAAGCATCACGGGCGACCGGAGTCTCGACCAAGATGATCCGCTATTACGAGTCCGTCGGCCTGATCCGGCCGGCGGACCAGACGGACAGCAACTATCGCGACTTCAGCGACCGCGACATCAACGAGCTGCGGTTCATTCGCCGGGCCCGCGATCTGGGGTTCTCCGTCGGCGAGATCGGTCAGTTGCTTGCGCTTTGGAGAGACCGTGGACGGCCAAGCCGGGAGGTGAAGGCAGTGGCCGAAAAGCACATTGCGGATCTCGACGCCAAGATCGCGGCGATGAAGTCAATGGCCAACACGCTTCGTGATCTCGCCCACTGTTGCGCCGGGGACGAGCGACCCGGCTGTCCGATCCTCTCGGACCTTTCGGGCGCGGGGATCTCGGGCCGCGATGGCGAAGACATGAAAACTCGTCCAAAAACACCTGCCGCAACTAACCGGTGAGGTGTTGCCGAAGCGGCCGTGCTCCGACCGCCGTCAAAACATGCGTGGACAGCCGATGTCGGAGAGTAGGGCGTGAGGTCAATGGCGTATGCCTATGGTACCGGATACGCCGGAGTTAGATGCTTTCACGAAAAGACGTTAAAAACGCAAGTGAGTCAAAGTTTCTCACGGGCGCATCGATTATCAATATCAGGTGTCTAAATAGGTAGAAAAAGATACCGACATCACGGAAAATTTATACTGTCAAAAAATTGTTTGTTTTCAAGACGCTTAGTTTTTTGAGGTTTTTTGGTCGGCATTGGTGTAGTCTTTGCGATGAAAAGCTTAAATGCATCAGATGGTTACGAAACAACAAGATAATCGAGTGGGAGTGAGGGGCAGTCATAAGGCGGCCCCTGACGAGATGATTGCGGAGTAGTGAGCGGAGCATAGCTGCTTGGTTCACATGCTGCGCCCCGTAACCTCACGGTAGTGACGAAGCTACGGGATAGGGAGGCGTCTGTGGGCCGGGCGAAAGGGGATCACGACGTCATCCGCCGGCCCAGCCAGCGGCGCACCCGGCCGACGTACACGGACCACGCCGCGCCGAAGAGGGCCTCCAGGTGTCGTTCCTCGCGCCGGATGGCGAGACGGTCGGTGGCGAAGGCGGCGACGGGGGCGGCCACGAAGAACCAGGCGTTGTCGAACAGGCCCCCGAGGCCGAGCAGAAGCAGCCCGTTAGCGAGATAGATCGGGTTGCGGCTCCAGGCGAACGGACCGGTCGTGACCAGGGCGGTCGCCGCCCGGTGCGGCAGGATGTTGGCGCGCCGCCGCCGCATCTCCAGCATGGCCCAGAGGTCCAGACCAAGGGCGAGCCCGACCAGAAGGCCGCCGGCGGCGAAGGCGCCGGGGAAGAGGGCGGGCGGAGTCCATAGACGCGCCGTGATGAGCGCGACAAGGACGGCGCCGCCCGTGATGAGCGGCGGCCAGGGCCAGCGGTTCGGCGCCTGCGGCCTCACCCGCCGGCCAGCTTGAGAACGCCGCGCAGCAGATAGGCGACGACGCCCAGGACGCCCACGCCCAGCACCCAGAGGGCGACGAACCAAAGGCCCTGCCGAAGCCCGTTTGTGGAGCCGCGACGCATCAGTGGTAACCGTCGTCGCCGACCTTGCCGCGAAACACCCAGTAGGCATAGGCGGTGTAGGCTAGGATGATCGGGATCAGGATCAGGGCGCCGACCAGCATGAACAGCTGGCTGGAGGCGGGGGCGGCGGCCTGCCACAGGGTGATCTCGTCGGGCACAGCGTAGGGGAAGACGCTTACGCCCAGCCCCGCGAAGGTGACGGCGAACAGGCCCAGAGACAGCAGGAAGGGCCAGACCTCACGCTTCTGACGCATGGTCCAGAAGAAGGCGGCTGCGACGATCAGAACGAGCAACGGCACCTGGGCCGTCAGAAGCACGCCGGGCCAGTCGAACCAGCGCCGGGCGTATTCGCCGTCGAGGAAGGGGGTGGCCAGGCTGACCGCGCCAATCATCAGCAGGGTCGCCGGACCCAGTTTCCAGGCCTGGGCGCGGGCGTGGGCCTGGAGCGCGCCCTCCGTCTTCATGTTCAGCCAGGTGGCCCCCAGAAGGGCGTAGCCGACGACGACGGCGGCGCCGGTCAGCAGGCTGAAGGGGCTGAGCCAGTCCCACCAGCCGCCGCCGTAGGCGCGGCCCGACACCTCGACCCCCTGCAGGATGGCCCCCAGGGTGACGCCCTGGGAGAAGGCGGCCAGCAGGGAGCCGCCGAAGAAGGCGACATCCCAGACGGGCTTGGCCCGTACCGTACGCCAGCGGTATTCAAAGGCGACGCCGCGGAAGACCAGGCCCAGCAGCATGGCGATGATCGGCGTATAGACCGCCGGCATCAACACGGCGTAGGCGAGGGGAAAGGCGGCGAACAGGCCGCCGCCGCCCAGGATCAGCCAGGTCTCGTTGCCGTCCCACACCGGAGCGATCGAGTTCATCGCCTTGTCGCGCTGATCGCCGGCCTTCAGCGTCGGGAACAGGATGCCGACGCCCAGGTCGAACCCGTCCATGACGATATAGGCGAAGACGGCGAAGGCCAGCAGGCCGGCCCAGACCAGGGTCAGATCAACGCTCATGATCGGTCTCCTCGCCGGTCGGGATGGGGCGGTCCGGGTCGATGGCGGGGGCGGGGGTGATGCCCGCCGTGCGGATCGGGGTTTCCGCCACGCCCGGCTCGTCGCGGTGCGGCGCATGGCTCATCAGACGCAGGATGTAGAAGACCCCGGCGCCGAACACCGTGAAATAGACCACGGCGAAGGCGGCCAGGGAGGTTGCGACGGCCGGCGCCGCCAGGGGCGCGGCGCTGTCGGCGGTGCGCAGCAGGCCATAGACCGTCCAGGGCTGGCGGCCGACCTCCGTGGTAATCCAGCCCGCCAGCACGGCGACGAAACCCATCGGCCCCATAACCAGGGCGAACCGGTGGAGCCAGGGCGCGTCGTAGAGGCGTTTTCGCAGGCGCGCATACAGACCCCACAGCCCCAGCAGAAGCATGGCCATGCCCAGGCCGACCATGACGCGGAAGGACCAGAAGACGATCTCGACCGGCGGCCAGTCAGCGCGGGCGATGGTGTCCAGGCCGGCCAAGGGCGCGTTCGGATCGTGCTTCAGGATCAGGGAGGACAGCTTGGGAATCTCGACTGCGCCGTGGACCGTGGCCGCGTCCCGGTCGGGAATGCCGAACAGGATCAGCGGCGCCCCGTCCGGATGGCTTTCGAAATGGCCTTCCATGGCCATGACCTTGGCGGGCTGGTGCTCCAGGGTGTTCAGCCCGTGCATGTCGCCGATGAAGATCTGGACCGGGGCGGCGACCAGGATCATCCCCATGGCCATGGCGAACATCTTGCGTGCGCCCTTGTTCGTCCGTTCCTTGATCAGGTGCCAGGCCCCGACCGCGCCCACGACCAGGCCGGTGGTCAGATAGGCCGCCAGCAGCATGTGGGCGAGGCGATAGGGGAAGGAAGGATTGAAGACGATCTTGAACCAGTCCGCCGGTACGAACTGGCCGACCTCGTTGATGGCGTAGCCTTGCGGCGTCTGCATCCAGCTGTTGACCGACAGGATCCAGAAGGCCGAGGCGAAGGTGCCGATCGCGACCATCAGGGTGGCCAGGAAGTGCAGCTTCTTGCCGACGCGGTTCAGCCCGAAGAGCATGACGCCGAGGAACCCCGCCTCCAGGAAGAAGGCGCTCAGCACCTCATAGGCCATCAGAGGACCGATGACCGGTCCAGCCTTGTCGGAGAAGACCGACCAGTTGGTGCCGAACTGGTAGGACATGACCAAACCCGAGACGACGCCCATGCCGAAAGCGACAGCGAAGATCTTCAGCCAGTATTTGAACAGGTTCAGATAGAGGTCTCGCCCCGTCTTCAGCCACAGGGCCTCCAACACGGCCAGATAGCTGGCCAGGCCGATGGAGAAGGCCGGGAAGACGATGTGAAAGGCAACGGTGAAGGCGAACTGCATCCGCGCCAGGATCAGGGCGTCAAGTTCCATGGTGTGGTCTCACCCGATCAGGCCGAGCGCGCCGGCGCTGCGGTAAAGCATATAGAAGGCGACGACGAAGATCAGCCCGGCGAACACTGTGTTCAATAGGCCTTTTTGTCCTGACAGGGCTTTCGCGAGCCGTGCGCCGATCAGACCGCCAAGGACGCCGCCGCCGATGAAGACCGCGGCCAGGGGCCAGTCGACCCAGCCGTCCAGGGCGTAGTTGAAGGCCGTGGTCAGGCCGAAGGCCGTCACGCCGACCAGCGACGAGCCGACCGCATAGTAGATGGGCATGCGGGTCGAGACCATCAGTCCAGGGACGATCAGAAACCCGCCGCCGATGCCGAAGAAGCCGGACATAACGCCGGTCAGGGCGCCGGCTCCGACGAGCTTCGGCGCATTGCCCCGCGTCAGGACCACGTCGGGGTCCCCCGAAGCCGAGCGGCCTCTCAGCATCAGCACCCCGACCACCAGCATCAGGGCGGCGAACAGAGCCAGCAACTTCTGACCGTCCACGGCCTTGCCCAGGGTGGAGCCGAGAAAGGCGCCGAAGACGCCGGCCAAGGCGAACAGGCCGGCGATCTTCCATTTCACCGTGCCGTGGCGCGCGTGGTTCAACAGATTGGCGAAGGCGTTGGCGGCGACAGCGAAGGCGCTGGTGCCGATCGCCAGATGCGGATCCTTGACACCCACCAGATAGACGATCAGCGGCACAGCCAGGATGGACCCGCCGCCGCCGACGAGGCCGAGGGTGAAGCCGACAAGCGAGCCGGCGCCGGCGCCGAGGCCGTACTGCAGCGGAGACAGGTCCATGATCAGGCTCAGGCGACGATGGGTTGCGGGCGGTCGAGGGCGTCGACGTGGTGCGGTGCCGCCATCCATTCGCGTCCCTTCAGCATGGCTGACCAGTAGATTTCCGGAAGGGCCTCGGACTTCAGCAGCCAGGCCAGGCGGGTCGGCTTGGTGCCGTCCAGAAGCCATCTCGGGAAGCTGGGCAGGAGCTTGCCGCCATAGCCGAACTCGGCCAAAACGATCTTGCCGCGCTCTACTGTGAGCGGACATGAGCCATAGCCGTCATAGACCGCCCGCATCGGCTGACCGTCCAGCAGCGACAGGATGTTCTCGGCCACCACGGGCGCCTGTTTGCGGGCGGCCGCAGCGGTCTTGGCGTTGGGCGCCGAGCAGGCGTCGCCCAGACCAAAGACGTTTTCGAACCGCTTATGGCGCAAGGTGGCGTCGTCCACCTCGATCCAGCCGCTTTCGGCGGCCAGCGGGCTTTCGCGGACGAAGTCGGGCGCGGTCTGCGGCGGGCAGACGTGCAGGAAGTCGAACTCGCGCCGCGTCTGGCGCACTTCGCCGTCCGCACCCGTCACGGCGAAGGTCGCGATCCGCGCCGGGCCGTCCACCGCGACGAGTTTCGACCCGAAGTTCAGGTCGATGCGATACTTGCGAACATATTCCATCAGCGCCGGGACGTAGGCCTTGACGCCGAACAGCACCGGGCCGGCGTTGTGGAATTCGATCTCGATGTCGTTGCGGCCGTTGTCGCGCCAGTGGTCGGCCGACAGATACATGGCCTTCTGCGGGGCGCCGGCGCATTTGATCGGCATGGGCGGCTGGGTGAAAATCGCCCGGCCGCTGTGCATGGCCTGCACCAGCTTCCAGGTGTAGGGCGCGGTCTCGTAGCCGTAGTTGGAGGTGACGTTGTTGCGCCCCAGGGTTTCGGCCAGGCCAGGGATGGCCGCCCAGTCCAGCTTTAGCCCCGGCGCAGCGACCAGCATCCGGTAGCCAATCCAGCGGCCGTCGGTCAGTTCGACGCGATCATGGATGGGGTCGAAGGCCGCGACCGCGCCACGCACCCACTGGGCGCCCTGGGGGATCAGGTCCTCGGTGCGGCGCTGGGTCCGCTCGGGCGTGAAGACGCCGGCGCCGACCATGGTCCAGCCGGGCTGATAATAGTGATGTTCGGACGGCTCCACGATGCGAACGTCGAGGCCTGGGCGGCGGCGCAGGAGGCTGGCGGCCGTGGCGATGCCGGCGGATCCGCCGCCGACGATCAGGACATCGCAGGAATCCGGGGGGGCGTATTGGGCGCTCATGACGCGGCTCCTTCAAGACGGGGACGCAGGGCGCCGAGGTCGTAGCCGGCGCTCTTGGCGCGGGCGATCAGATGATCGGGGGTTTGTGCGCCGGCGTTCGCCAGCGCCCACAGGGTGGTGGTTCGCGTGCCGGTGCGGCAGAAACCGAACACGGGCTGGGGCAGGTCAGCCAGAGCCTCGCGGAAGTCCGCCACGTCCTGGTCGGAGATGGCGCCGCCGACCACGGGAACGTGGGCGAAGGCGAGGCCGGCGGCCTCGGCGGCCTGGCGCAGATCCTCGGCGCTGGGCTGGCCGGGCTCCTCGCCGTCGGGTCGGTTGGAGATCACCGACCGGAAACCCTGGGCCGCGATGGCGGGCAGGTCTTCCGGGGCGATCTGGGGCGAGGCGGATAGGGCCTTGTCCAAGGGGCGGATATCCATGGCTTTGTCTCCCTAGGGTCTTTTCTGGTTCAGGCGTTTCGGTCGAGCGTCAGGCGGAACAGCGCCATGCCGGCCACGAGGGCGCCGACGAAGACAAAGGCCTGCCAGGCGCCGGTCGTCAGGGCCGCCAGCGCCGGGCCGGGGCACAGGCCGACCAGCCCCCAGCCCAGGCCGAACACGACGGCCCCGCCGACCAGAGGGGTGTCGATGGTCCGGCTCTCAGGCACATGGAAGGTCTCGGCCGCGACCGGCGTCTCCATGCGACGGCGGATCAGATAGGCGATGGCGGAGGGGATCAGCGCCCCGCCCATGACGAAGGCCAGCGAGGGGTCCCAGGCGCCCGTCACATCCAGAAAGGCCAGGACGCGGGCCGGGTTGATCATGTCGGACACCACCATGCCGGCGCCGAACAGCAGGCCGCACAGGACGGCGACGATCAGCCGGTTCATGCCAGGCCTCCCAACAGATGGCGGGTGACGAAGACGGTCAGGGCCGCAACCGCCATGAAGACGCCGGTGGCGACGATGGAGCGGGACGACAGGCGGGCCAGGCCGCAGACGCCGTGGCCGCTGGTGCAGCCCGAGCCCCAGCGGGTGCCGAAACCGACGATCAGGCCGCCGAGCACCAGCAGCCAGATGTCCGAGGTAATCTGCACCTCGGGCCTGCGGATCAGCGCTGAGGCCAGGGCCGCGCCCCCCAGCAGGCCGGCGATGAAAAGCAGGCCGAGGGTGCGCGGCGCGCCTTTCGACAGGCCGGTCGCCGCGGCGGTCAGGCCGGAGATCCCGGCCACGCGCCCATTCAGCAACAGGTAGAGACCGGCCGACAGGCCGACCAGCAGACCGCCGGCCAGCGGCCAGACGAAGGGGATGGGCTCAAGCATGGGGGGCTCGCCTCACAGCGCGTTCAGCGGGACCTTGAGGTAGCGCACCCCATTGTCCTCGGGCTCGGGCGGGCGGCCGCCGTTCATGTTCACCTGGACTGACGGCAGGATCAGCCTGGGCATGGGCAGGGTGGCGTCGCGCTGGGTGCGCATGGCCACGAACTCGTCCTCGCTGACGCCGTCGCGGATATGGATGTTGCCGGTGCGCTGGGCGCCGATGGTGGTCTCCCAGGCGAACTCGGTCCGGCCCGGAGGCGCCTTGTAGTCGTGGCACAGAAAGACCCGCGCCTCGTCCGGCAAGGAGGTCAGGCGATGGATCGAGCGGTACAGGGTCCCGGCGTCGCCGCCGGGGAAGTCGCATCGCGCGGTGCCATAGTCGGGCATGAACATGGTGTCGCCGGGGAAGACGGCGTCGCCGATAACGTAGGCAAGGCAGGCGGGCGTGTGGCCGGGTACGTGCAGCACCGTAGCCTCGAGGTCGCCGATGCGGAAGTGGTCGCCGTCGTTGAACAACTGATCGAACTGGCTGCCGTCGCGGCGGAAGTCGGTCCCTTCGTTGAAGATTTTGCCGAAGACCGCCTGGACGGTGAGGATCTCATGGCCGATGGCCAGCTGACCGCCGAGCTTCTCCTGAAGATAGGGCGCCGCCGACAGGTGATCGGCATGGGCGTGGGTCTCCAGCAGCCACTGGACCGTGAGACCTTCGGATTTCACGTAATCAATGAGGGCGTCGGCCGAGTCGTGCGCGGTGCGGCCGGACGCCGGATCGTAGTCGAGCACGCTGTCGATGATGGCGCAGACGTCGGAGCCAGGATCGCGCACGACATGGCTGACGGTGAAGGTGGCCTCGTCGAAGAATGACCTGACGACAGGGCGCTGGCGAGGATCGCCCAGCGCGGCGCGCACGATGTCGGCGGCGTGGTCCCGGGCGGGATCGAGGATGGGCGAGGACATGGCGTGTCTCCGTTTCGGTGACCCAACACATATACCCATTCATAGTTCGTGCAAGTATGTATTTTATTGTAGCGGAAACGGTGGGAAGCGCTTAGCTTGCGGCTATGGAAACGATCGACACCGGGCCAGCCGTCTATCCCCCCGCAATTCGCGCCCTGCGCATCAACGACACGGCGCCGGACTTCACCGCGCGCACGACCCAGGGCGAAAAGCGCCTGAGCGACTACCGTGGACGCTGGCTGGTGCTGTTCTCGCATCCGGCGGATTTCACGCCGGTCTGCACCAGCGAGTTCGTGGCCCTGGCCCGGCAGGCCGAGGCCTTCGCGGCGATCAACTGCGATCTGATGGCCCTGTCGGTGGACAGTCTGTATTCGCACCTGGCCTGGCTGAAGGACATTTACCGCCGCTTCGGCGTGAAGGTGTCTTTCCCGATCATCGAGGATCCCTCCATGGCCATCGGCCACGCCTTCGGCATGGTGGACGCCGGCTCGAGCGACAGCGCGACGGTGCGCGCCACCTTCGTGATCGATCCCGAAGGCGTGGTGCGCGCCATCAGCTGGTACCCGATGAACATCGGCCGCTCGGTTGATGAGCTGCTGCGTCTCGTCACCGCCTTGCAGACTTCTGACCGTGAGGCGGCCTCCACGCCGGCGGGCTGGACGCCCGGCGACGCTCTCCTGGAGCCGGCCGCCACCACCCTGGACGCCGCCATCGCCGACGGTGACGGCGATGCGCCCTGGTACTACCGCGAGCGCCGCGCATGACCGACGATCAAGCGGCCGCCATGGAGCGGCTGAAGGAAAAGGCGCCGGAGGCCGCAGAACTGCTGCGCCAGTTGGCCAACGCCAACCGGCTGCTGATCCTGTGCCATATCGCCGAGGAGGAACGTTCGGTTGGCCAGCTCGAGGCGGACCTGGGCATCAAACAGCCGGCCTTGTCCCAGCAACTGGCTGAGCTGCGCCAGTACGGTCTGGTCAAGACGCGCCGTCAGTCGCGCTCGATCTTCTATTCGATCGCCGACGAGCGGGCCCAGGCGGTCATGGGCATGCTCTATGAGATCTTCTGCGGCGATGCGAAGGCGGTCGGCGCGCGCGTCGCCGCCCCGGCGCCCCGCCCATCGACGCCGGCTCGCGGCGACACGGCGCAATTCGCGCGCATCACCGCCGTCGCGCGTCGCTGACGGCCAACCCGCACAGGAGACTCTCGTGAAGGGCTTCATCGACAATATCGAACGTCTGACGGAAGAGAACACAGACTTTCGCCGTGTTCTCTACACCGGCCACAATCTGCAGCTCGTCCTCATGGCCATTCCGGCCGGTCAGGAGATCGGCGAAGAGGTCCACGACGACCGCGACCAGTTCTTCCGCATTGAGGCCGGTGAGGGCGAAATCTGGATCGACGGCGTGCGTCACGCCGTGAAGGCGGACGACGGTGTCATCGTCCCTCAGGGCGCCCGGCACAATGTGGTCAGCACGGGGTCCGAGCCGCTTCGGCTCTACACCCTCTACGGCCCGCCGGAGCATCTCGACGGGACGGTTCACGCGACGGTGGAAGAGGCCTCCGCCGACCACGAGCACTTCGACGGCCGCACGACCGAATAGCCGTCAGGGGCCGACGTCATCCGCATCGGCGCGGCGGTCGTCGGGCCGCGGCAGGTGCAGAGCGATACCCAACGCCTCCGCCAGACGGGTGTCGCGACGATAGATGTCATCGCGAAAGGCGACGCGGCCCTGGCCGTCCAGGAAGGCGGTCCAGTACAGCAGGCGCACGTCGATCGGTCGACCGGTCGCCACACGGACGGTCTGGCCGCTGTCCAGCGCGGCGTCGAAGCGGGTGAGTCTCTCGGGGTCGGGCGCCAGGAGAAGGCGGGCGAAGCCGACGGCGTCCTGCACCCGCACGCAGCCGTGACTGAGATGGCGGAAGCTCTGGTCGAACGCGCCCCGAGACGGGGTGTCGTGCAGGAAGATGGCGTAGCTGTCCTGAAGCTCGAACTTGACCTGGCCCAGGGCGGCATTCGGACCCGCGCGCTGAACCACCATGCCGTTCTGGATCGTCATGTTGTTCGCCCGCATATAGGCGGCGCCACGCGGCAGGATCTCGCGCTGGGCGATGGAGGTCGGCACCGTCCAGGGCGGATTGGCGACGACCGAGGCGAAGGGCCGTTCCAGGCTGGGCGTCGCATTGTCGGCGTCACCCGTCACGACCCGCATCGAATGCACGGGCCGACCGTCCTTCCAGTAGACCATGATGGAGGCGGCGGTATTCACCTCGATCCGCTCCGGGGCGACGTCTCTCTTCAGCCAACGGCGGCGTTCCAGATTGAGCGCGATCTGGCGAGCACGGGCCTCGGCCGAAATCGACAGCGCCCGCTGGGTCGCCGGGCCGATGCGGGCGTCCGCCTCCAGACCGTGGCGCACCTGGAACGCCCGAACGGCCTCTTGCAGAACAGAGCCGTAGTCACCGCCAGACGGGCCGATCATGGAGGCGGCGGCGTCGCTGAGATCGCCTTCCACCCGAAGGCGCGGCAGGAGGGCGGGAAGACGGGGGTCGGACGCAAACGGTTCGATCGTCGCGCCCAGGGCGAAGGGCGGCCAGCCGCCGCGGTCGGCGATGGTGCGATAGCGGAGGAAGCCGTCGCACAAGCCCTGATAGCCGCGGTCCTGAGGCGCAAGGCCCGCCATCGTCTCGGCCAACGTTCCGTCGTCGACCGCCGTCGCCAGCAGCGGCGGCGTATCGACCTGGTTGCGACCCATCTCCCAAAGGGTCTCGACGGATGCCGGGTCGACCCGGCCATGAGCGAGCGCCTCGACCAGGGTCAGGACGGCCTGGGTCAGTTCGGCTTCGCTCAGGGCGAGACCGTCGGGCGCCGACAGCCCGTGGCGGTCCGCCAGAGCCAGGGCGTCCATGGCTTGCCGGCGCGCTGGCCCCGCCCAGGCGGGGCGTCCGCCGCGGGCGGCGTAGAAGGCTGTGGTCAGGGCAGTGATGTCAAAGGCGGCGGGCGCGGGTGCTGCTCGCGCCGCCGTCGAAACCCAAAGCGGCGCCGCTGCGGCCGCCAGCAGGTGTCGGCGGTTCAGGGTGAAGGAGCGACGGTTGGCCATGCCGCCGACACGGCAGGGTTCACCTTAAGGCAGGCTTAAGGTTGGCCGGTCCGCCAGCCCCAACGCGCGAAGATGGCGGCCCCCTCGTCGGACTTCAAAAATTCGAGGAACGGCTGGGCGTCGGCGTCCTGGCGGCCGGTCTCAGTCACAACGGCGCCAGCGTCGCGGTAGATGCGGTAGGGCTCTTCGACCTCGACCACATCAGCGAGGTCCGGATTGGCGACCTGCCAGATGCCCCAGATGATCCAGGCGTCCAGCGTCGGGTCGTCAATCCAGGCCTGGCGAGCCTCGGCGCTGTTGCGGGCATAGACGGCGATGTTGCGACGCAGGGCGCGCACCTTGGCGATGTCGCCGGTGCGGCCCGCCATATCCTCCCACAGGCCGTTCTGGCCCGCGCCATTGACGACCAGGACTCGGCGACCCGGCTGGAAGAGATCTTCCAGGCCGCCGATGCCGTTCGGATTTCCCGGGCGAACGAGAATGGAGGCGGTGCGCAGATAGAGCGGCTCGACCGCCTCGGCGCGGATGCGGCCCTCCAGAGCGCTGACGAAGTCGGTCATCATCGTCTCGGAGCCTGAGAAGATCAGGTCGCCGTCCGCCTTGGCCTGGCCCAGCCATTGGGGCGTGGGTCCGGCGACGACGGCCACGGCGCGACCGGTGCGCGCTTCATAGGCCTTCGCCGCTTCGCGCATGGCGGGGGCGGGGCCGCCGGGACCATAGACATGAAGAGGATCGGCGGGCGTCTGGGCGTGGGCGGCCAGGGCCGTCGTGCTCAAAAGGGCGGCCAAGGCCAGGGTGGAAGGACGCATCAAGAGTTCTCCTGGGGCAGGGCGAAGTGATTGGCGGGGATCTTGAAATAGACGCGCCCGTCCGGTGCGGCCGGCGGCAACACGCCGCCGCGGATGTTCACCTGAAGCGCGTAGAGCATCAGGTTCGGCAGGGGAAGGGTGGCGTCCCGGCCGTCGCGAAGCCGCACGAAATCCGCCTCGCCGCGTCCGCCGCCGACATGGATGTTGTCCGCCTTCTGCTCTCTCACGGTGCTGAAGCAGGCGGGCTTGCGGCCATCGGGACCGTAGTCGTGGCCGACGAAGACGCCGGTCTCCTCGGGCAGGGCCAAGATGTCCTGGATGCTTCGGTAGAGGGCCTTGGAGTCGCCGCCCGGAAAGTCGGCGCGCGAGGTGCCGGCATAGGGCATCATCAGCGTGTCGTGGACGAAGGCGTTGCCGCCGATCACATAGGTGATGGACGCCAGGGTGTGGCCTGGGGAGAAGATGACCCGCCCCGGCAGGCCGCCGACAGCAAACGCATCACCGGCCTGGAAGAGACGGTCCCACTGGCGCCCGTCGGCCGGGAAGTCGTCGTCCAGGCCGTAGATGTCCTTCCACAGCCTCTGGACGCCAACCACTTTCTCGCCGATGGCGGTTGGAGCCTCCAGCTTCTCGTTGAGATAGGGCGCGGCCGAGAAATGGTCGGCATGGGGATGGGTGTCCAGCAGCCATTCGACGGTCAGGCCTTCAGTCTTGACGTAGTCCAGGATGGCGTCGGCGTTGCGGGTCGAGGTCGCCGCGGCCTTCTCGTCGAAATCCCAGACCGGATCGATGATCGCGCATTTGCGGCTGACCGGGTCGGAGACGACATATTGCCAACTGCCGGTCTTCTTGTCGTGGAGCGCCGCGATGCGCGCTCCGCCGTGGTCGATGATCTGCATGAAGTCTCCGTTTGGTTTGCGAAGAAAAGGGCCGGACCGCTTGCGCGGCCCGGCCAGCGTCCGATCACGCGGCTTTCGGGGCGTCGGGGAGGTCGCGCGTCGAGAAATACCAGTCGGTGTAGACGTAACCCTCGGAGGCGCGGGCCTCAGCCGCCTCGGCGGTCTTGGGTGGGGGGCGATGGCCGGCTGGCCAGGGCGCCAGTTCTCAGGCGTCGCGACCCCGTTGGCGTCGGACGCCTGGAGCGCGGTGAGCAGCCGAACGAACTCTTCGATGCTGCGGCCATTGCTCATGGGATAGTAGACCATGGCGCGCAGCTTGCCTTCCGGATCGATCAGGAAGGTGGCGCGAACAGCCGAGGTGTCGGCCGCCCCGGGGTGGATCATCCCGTAGGCCTGGGCCACCTCCATCTTCAGATCCTCGATGATGGGGAAGGGGATTTGGACGCCGAACTTCTCCTTGATGTTCCGCGTCCAGGCCAGGTGCGAGAAGATGCTGTCGATGGAGAGCCCCAGGAGCTCGCAGTTCATCGCGGCGAATTCATCCGCGTGCTTGGCGAAGCCGATGAACTCGGTCGTGCAGACCGGGGTGAAGTCCGACGGATGGGAGAAGAGGATCAGCCATCTGCCGCGGTAATCGGCCAGGCTGCGATCCCCGTGCGTGGTGCGGGCGTGAAAGTCGGGGGCGGGTTCGTTGAGGCGGGGCAGTCCGGTCATGTCGATGTCTCCTTCAGACGCCCCATTGAACACTTACATACACACTTACACAAAATAATAGTTCTTATGGCCAGGGAAGGTTCCGTCTATGCCGAGCCGTCAGTTCACAACCAGGGCATATCCAGCCTGCTGGTGGTGGATGACCGTCATCAGGGCGGCGAGATCGACGCTCACGCCCGGTTCGAGGTCGGCTTGCGCGATGCCGTTCCCCGCCATGGCCTGGCCGCACAGCCGAACCTGGACGCCGGCGGCGATGAGGCTGCGGATCAGGGCGCTGTTGGGATTGGCGTCGCCCTTGCCTCGCGCGGCCCAGGCGGCGTCGGACAGGACCGCAGGGGTGGCTGCGCCGTGTAACACGACGACGATCTGACGCTGGTCGGCGTCCACGCCGCCCGCCGCCAGCATATTCGCCAGCCGCGCAACGCGATCCAGCCCCTTCAGCGGCCTGTCGTCCGGACCGCCCTGGGAGACGTCGAAGATGACCCGATAGACGCGCGACGGATCCGGCTGTTCGCCGGCCTCGGGCAGGGGCTTGAAGCCGCCGAAGCCAGAGACAGCCTGGGCGAAGCTTGGGGAGGCCGCCAGGGAGGCGGCCAGGGACAGGGCGAGGAGGAGGGTTTTCATGGCGGGTTCCGGTGTGCGGGCGCTGGGGGTCAGGGACGGCGGGCGACGAGATCGATCAGGGCGGACCGGCCGCTATGGCCGGCGCCTTCGGAGACGTCGCTGTCGTGGCTATTCAGATGCAGGATGTCGAAGTCGGCGAAGGCGTCGCGGAGCAGCGCCTCGGTGTAGAGGTTCTCGACCTGCCCCGGGCCGCCCGTTCCATAGGCGATCTGTTCCGGCCGATAGCCCTGCAGCAGGATCAGGCCGCCAGGCTTCACGGCCGCCTTCATACGCTCGAAAATTCGGTCGCGCAGGGGAGGCGGGGCGAACTGAATGAAGACGGCGACCACGACGTCGAAGGCGTCCTGCGGCCAGGCCCAGGTCTCGAGGTCCGCCACCTGAGCGTCCAGTGTGACCCCGCGTCGCTCGGCCAGGGCGAGGGCCTTCTCGATCGCGCGTGGGGCGATATCCGTGGTGGTGACGGCCAGACCCTGTTCGGCGAGCCACACGCCGTTTCGCCCCTCGCCATCGGCGACCGCCAGAGCGGTCATGCCGGGCTGGAGCCGCGCGATCTGAGCGGCCAGAAAGGCGTTGGGCGTCTCGCCGAACAGATAGTCCTGGCGGTCATAGCGGCTGTTCCAGAAGTCGCGGGCGGCGACGGAGTCCATAAGGTGTTCCTTCATATGATGAGGACGCTCGCAGGCAGATCGGTCTCGCCGGGCGTATGGTCGGCGAACCAGGATTCAAGCGCGCCCACAGTGTCGATGTCGAGCGTCCGGCGGTCTCGCCCGTAACGTTCGGGCACCCCCTGGGCGGTGACGAAGGCCACCGGATAGTCCGCCTCCGGCTCGACAGGGCGGTCCCCGACCAGCAGGCGATCAAGGCGCTGCCCCTTGGGATTCTCCAGCTTCACAAAGGCCGTGAGGCCCCGGCAGCGTTTGATGTAGCCGCCCATCTGCGCGTAGGGGTCGGCGGCGAAGGTGCGCTCAAGATTCTCTTCCAGCATCGCCTTCAACTCGGCTCCGGTCAGCGTCGTGCGCGAGATGGGCGGGTTCATCGGCGCCATATTGTAGAGGTCGCCCAGAGTGACCGGGCCCGGTGCGACGCCGCGCCGTATCGCCAGCCGTTCGAGAAGGCGATGTCCACGCCCGCCGCCTGCGCCGCAGCCGCCAGCAGGACGTCGTCCATCGGCGCGCTGGCCATGGCGTAGCGGTGAAGGGGGATGGCCGTGCGGGCGATGACGCGCGCCAGACGTTCCCGCTCGGGAGCCAGGGCCGTCTCCACCAAGCCGGCGACTTGATCGTCTTGGGGGCCAGCGTCCACGGCTATGAGCCGATGGCGGCGCAGGGACACGCGGCCGTCTGCGATCTCCAGGTCCAGCCGGCCGATATAGGCGCCGTGGCAGCCGGACTGAATGATCAGGGTGTCGCCGACGCGGGCCGGCTCGTGCAGGCGGTTATGGGTGTGGCCGCTCAGGATCACGTCGACGCCCGGCGTCTCGGCGGCCAGCTTGAGATCCTGCGGAAAGCCCAGGTGGGACAGCAGGACGACCAGATCGACCTTCTCCTCGCGGAGCTGGTGCAGTTGCTCCCGGGCTTCGGCCACACCCATTTCAAACCGCACGCCTTCAGAGAAGGCGGGGGGCATGGTTTTGTCGACGATAGGGCAGGCCAGGCCGATCACGCCGATCCTCAGACCGCCGCGCTCGAACACCCATCGCCCGTCGAACACCGGCGCGCCGTCATCTTTGCGAAAGACATTGGCGGCCAGGACGGGATACTCCAGTCGCGCCGCCAAAGCCTTGAACCCCGCCGGGCCATAGGCGAACTCCCAGTGCGCCGTCATGGCGTCGATCTTCAGGGCGTTCATGATCGGAACCAGCGCCTCGCCCCGGCTCGCGACGGCGACCCGCGTGCCATGGAAGGTGTCGCCGTTATCCAGGGTCAGGCACGGACCTTCGGCGCGCGCCTCTTCGAAGAGACGGGCGATGCGGGCGACCCCGCCCAGCCGTTCGAACCGCCAGCCGCCTTCGGTGCGCACCAGTTCGGGATGCGGCTCGAGATAGCCGTGCAGGTCGTTCAGCTGGAGCAGGGTCAAGGTGGTCATGGCCGGTCTCAGCGCAGCGGTTGTCCGGAGCGGATACGACCGATCACCGCTTCGAGTTGCGCCTGGGGCATGCCGCCGGGGATCAGATTGCCGTTGATGATAAAGGCGGGCGTGCCCTGCAGGGCCAGGGCCGCCGCTTCTCGGCCGTTTCGGTCGAGCACCGCGTCGATGTCTGCGCGGTGATCGGCCAGGTCCTGATTCAGGCGCGCCATGTCCACGCCGGCCGACTGGACCAGACGCGTGATGTCCGCCTGGTCGCCGATGCGCGACGGCGACAGCATGAAGGCGTTATGGACGGCCTCGTACTTGCCTTGGTAACTGGCGGCGAGGGCGGTCAGGGCGGCGGTCTCCGAGACGTCGCCGAAGATCGGCCAGTCCTTGTACAGGACGCGCACCTTGGGGTCCGCCTTCAGCAGGCCGTCGATCTCCGGCTGCATCTTCTTGCAGTAGGGGCAGTTGTAATCGACGAAGCCGATGATGGTCACATCGGCGTTTTCGGCGCCGATGAAGGGCGCTGCCGGGTCGCGCAGCAGATCGTTGAAGCCGACCTGGGCGATGGGCGGCATGTCTTGTCCGGAGGCGGCGGAAGGGCTGGCGGGCGCCGCGCCGTTGTCGGCGTCGGCGGGGCCGCAGGCGGCGAGCGCCAGGACGGCGGCGAGGGCAGGGGCGAAGGTGCGGTTCATGGAAGCTCCGTGAGGCGAGGGGTCAGTGCAGACGCGCGATTTCGGTCGCGATCTGTTCGGGGGCGATTTCCCCCATGTGGGCCTTGGCCAGACGGCCGTCGGCGTGGAGGAACAGGGTCACCGGAATGCCGGCCGTGCCGTAGTGGCGGGGCACCGCCATGGCCTCGTCGAACAGCACATGGTCGAGGGCCAGCCCCTGGCTCTGCAGAAAGGCCCGAACGCCGGCTTCGCCCTCGCCCTGGTTGACGAAGAGGAAGCGCACATTCGGATGGGCTTTTTCGGCCTGGGCCAAAGCCGGCATCTCGCGCCGGCAGGGCGGGCACCAGGTGGCCCAGAGATTGATCACCGTGGGCCGGTCGCCCGGAGCGGAGAGGTTGATGGGCGGGGCGTCCATCGCGGCCAGCGTCAGGGCGGGCGGCGCCATGGGCTGCGTCGCCGAGGCCAACTGATGGGCGGTGGTCCAAACCAGGGCGCTGGCCAGCACAGGCGCAATGGCCCAGGCGCGTTCGCGCGTCGTGCGCAGCAGCAGGATCGTGGCCAGGATCATGACCGGCGCGACCCAGATCCAGCTGAACCCGCCCTGCCAGATCGCGAGCGCTCGCCACGGGTCGGCCCCGAAATACTCCCAGTGCGTCGCCACGTGACCGAGGCGGGCGGTGGCCAGACCGCCGAAGACCAGAACCGTGCTCCACAGATTGAAGCGCGGGCTGACCCGGCTGGCCAGCAGTCCGGCGCCGATCATGAAGACGAACACGCCGGCGATGATGGCGAACCGCTCTCCCGACAGGACGAGCGGGCCCAGGGTGATGGCGTTCATGCGGCGGCTCCGGCGCTCTGCAGGGCGGATGCGACGTCTTGGGCCGACATCTCTCCGATCAGTCGGCTGCCCGGCGCTTCGGTCGCCGAGGGCGAAAGGAAGATCATCGTCGGCGGTCCGACCACTCCGTGCCGCTCAAGAAGCGCGCGCGCCTCGGGCGTGCTGCGCGTGACGTCGACCTTGATGAGGTCGGTGTTCGAAAGGCCGGCGATGACGGCGGGGTCCTCGAACACCGTCCGCTCGATCACCCTGCAGCTGACGCACCAGTCGGCGGTGAAATAGACCAGGGCGGGACGTTTGCGCGCGCCGGCATCGGCGACGGCGCGGTCCAGCGCCGTCTGATCCAGCACGACCGCCGCGGTTTCGACCGGCGCGGCGGCTGCTAGTCCAGCGGGACGCGCCAGGGGCTCAAGCGGACGCCAAGGGTCGTCCGCCCCGAGGCTGAGGCCGACCAGCAGCAACAGGCCCCAGGTCGCGGCCGCCAGGCCGGCGACACGGGCGACGCCGTTTCTCAGGTTCGGGCTGAGCGGCTGGAACAGGCCGAGAGCCGCCGCCAGACCGAGCGCCAGCGCCGCGCCGAGAGCGAGCGTCGCCGTCGGCGGCAGGATGCGGCTGGCCAGCCACCAGGCCATGCCCAGGAAGATGAAGCCGAACAGCATCTTCACCCGGTCCATCCACGGCCCGGCCTTGGGCAGGAAGCGCGCGCCGACCGTGCCGAACACGATCAAGGGCACCCCCTTGCCCAGGCCCAGGAAGAACAGGGCCGCCGCGCCCAGCCCAACGTCGCCGGTCTGGGCGATGTAGAGCAGGGCGCCCGCCAGGGGCGCGGTGACGCACGGGCCCACGATAAGGGCGGAGACGAAGCCCAGACCTGCGGCTGAGGGCAGGGACCGCCGGCCGTCGCCGCCGTCGCGGGACAGGCGGCTGGTCCAGGCCGAGGGCAGTTGCAACTCGAAGCCGCCGAACATGGAGGCGGCGAGAACGACGAAGACGACAGCCAGAGCGCCGACGGCCCAAACCGACTGGAGCGCCATCTGCAGGTTCTGTCCGGACCAGGCGGCCGCGACGCCCAGGAGGGCGAAGGCGATGGAAAGGCCCAGCACATAGGCGACCGAGAGCATCAGGCCTCGGCGCGTACCGCGCCCGTCCACGCCGCGTCCGATGACGCCGGCCAGGATCGGATACATGGGAAAGACGCAGGGCGTGAAGGCCAGCAGCACGCCGAAACCGAAGAAGGCGAGCAGGACCCAGGTCGCCCCGCCCTGCAGCGCCAGGCGATCGACGAAGCCCGGGTTGGCGTCCAGCGTGACCGCCGGCGATGACGCGACCGGCGAAGGCGCCGCCGCTCCCTCGTCGTTCTCGGGCGCGGGTGCAGCGCCCGGCGCCTGGATCGCCAGCATGGCCGCGGCCTGTGCGGTCTGCGCATCGGCCTCCCGCGCGGCCACGTCGGACTGCGGCCGGGTCGGCACGTCGATGGTGCGCGTCATCGGCGGGTAGCAGATCGAGTCTTCGAGGCAGCCCTGATAGGTGATGTTGACCGACGTCGGCTCGCCGGCCTGCGTCAACGTCTGCGCCGACAGGGTCGCGCGACCCGCGTCGTGCCAGACGTCGACGACGCCGAAGCCCGGGTCGTCCTTGGTTTCGCCGGCGGCCAGTTCCAGCGGCAGAGACTCCTTCCCGCCCGGCGTGCTGGCGACGGTGTGGTCACGATAGAGATAATGGCCAGGCGCAATGTCCCAGGCGAAGGCCAGATCGCCGTCAGCCTCACGCGTCACCGTCAGGGCGAAGGCCTTGTCAGGCGAAAGCGGAGCCTGACCCAAGGCCGAACCCGGCAGGGCGAAGGACAGGACGGCGAGAGCGGTGGGCAGTAGTCGGCGGAAAAACCTCATGGCCATCTCGTCGGCAAGCGAGCTTAAGTCAGGCTTAAGCCGGAGCTTGCACGTCACACCGCATGAGATTGCTCGCCATAGAAGACGATCCCGTTCTCGCTGACGGCCTCCAGGTCGGGCTCAGCGCCTGTGGCTGGACGGTCGAGGTCGTTGGGCGGGTCGAGGACGCCCTCGCGGCGCTGGAAAGCTCGGCGTTTGATGCGGTCGTGCTGGATCTGGGCCTGCCCGACGGCGACGGACTCTCGGTGCTGCGCTTCGTTCGCGAGCGCGACATGGATGTCGGCGTGGTGGTCTTGTCGGCGCGCGATGACAGTCGGGACCGCATAGTGGGTCTGGACGCCGGCGCGGACGATTATGTCGGCAAACCGTTCGATCTCGACGAGCTGGCCGCGCGATTGCGCGCGGTGCGGCGTCGCCTGCTCGGACGTTCGACCCCCGCCTTGCGCCACGGCGGGGTGACCATCGATCCCAAGTCGCGTCTGGCCTGGCGGGAAGAGGGCGACCTGCCCCTTTCGAGACGTGAGTTTGCTATCCTGGAGGCCCTGATGGAACGGCCCGCACAGGTCCTCTCGCGCAGTCAGTTGGAAGAACGCCTGTACGGCTGGCAGGAGGAGATCGGCTCCAACGCCGTGGAAGTGCACATCCACTATCTTCGGGCCAAGTTGGGCGCCGGCTTCATCCGCACCGTGCGCGGCGTGGGATACACCCTGCAATGAGCTCGATCCGCCTGCGTCTGTTCGTCACTCTCGCGCTCGTGACCGCCCTGGTCTGGGGCGGCGCGGTCGTCTGGGTCGAAATCCAGACCCGGGCCGAAGTGCAACGGGTGCTGGACCGGCGCCTGATGGAGTCGGCCCGCATGGTTTCGTCCTTGATGCAGGCCGGCAGCGTGCGCCCGGCGATCCAGGCTCCGGACACCGGGGCCGCCGATGTCTATGACCGTCAGCTCTCCTGCCAGATCTGGTCACTGGAAGGCGATCTGATTGGTCGGTCCCAAAGCGCGCCTGCGGAGCGATTGTCGGAAGGGGGCGACGGATTTTCTGAGCGCACGATCCGGGGCGAGCGCTGGCGCGTCTATACGGTGCATGATCGTGACGCCGGTTTTCGGGTGATGGTTGGGGACAATCTGGCCGTTCGCGAACACCTGGTCGGCAATGTCGTCACCGCCTTGATCGGTCCGGCGGTCCTCGGTCTGCTGGCGCTGGGCGTGCTGATCTGGTGGTCGGTTGGGCGGGGGCTGGCCCCTATTCGACAAATGACCCGCAGCCTTGCGGTACGGGATGCGGAAGACCTGACGGCGTTGGACGTATCGCCGGACGCCCGCGAACTCCGTCCCTTCGCCCTGGCGCTGAACGATCTGATGTCTCGCCTTGGCGCAGCGCGGCGTCGCGAGGCCGAGTTCACGGCCGCCGCCGCGCACGAGTTGCGTACCCCTCTGGCGGGCCTGCGTGTCCAGGCGCAGATTGCGGCGTCGTCTTCGGACCCTGCCGTTCGAAGCCGCGCGTTGGAGCAGATTCAGACCTCTGTCGATCGCACCGCCCGCCTCGTCACGGGGCTTCTCGCCCTGGCGCGCGAGGACGAGATGCCGGTTAGCGACGAAGATCGCCGCTGGGTGACGCTCCGATCGCTGTTTGCGGGAGCGGAAGGCGATTCCCGGGTGTCGATCGTCGAAGGTGACGCCCTGCTGAATGTGGATCCGGATCGCTTCGGGGCAGCGGCCGCCAATCTGCTCGCCAACGCACAGGCGCACGCAAAGTCTTCAATCCTGATCAGTTACGACCCGACTTCCGGCCACTTGATCGTCGAGGACGACGGAGCGGGCGTGGCCTTCTCGGATCTACATCGTTTGGGACGGCGTTTTTTCCGCGCGTCGAATGCCCCTTCCGGAGGGAGCGGTCTGGGCCTCTCTATCGTCCTCGCCACTGTGAAGGCCCATGGGGGACAGGTGCAGTTCTTGCGCTCACCAGGAGGCGGTCTTCGTGTTGAGGTGACAATTCCGGAGCAGGCGTCGGAGTCTTTGAACAACTCGACCAAGCGAGACTGACGGTATCAACCGGCTTCAGTGGCGTCTGTTGTCGGTTTGATGATACGGTATAGTCCAACTACCTATTCGCTTGTCATAGCGGTGCTGGTTGGTCTTGAAGCAGAGTTGCCTGCCGATAGATGGCGACATCACTAGAATTTTATTACGTCGAATTTCACCAATGAATTCAAAAGCGCTGTCCAAGTGACGGTAGCTCGCGCGGTATGGTGCGCGGATGAGAGAAAAGGCGCTGATAAATCAGCGCCTTCTGGTCTATTGAAGGATCGAGTGGGGCTTGCTCGGCGAGGTCGCTACGCTTCCGACCATTCGGCTTGGCCTCAAGTTCATCCTCCTGAGCATGGTCAGGAAGAGCGAGTTGCAGGACGCGACCTGGGATGAGGTGGACTTCGCCAACGCGGTCTGGTCGATCCCCAAGGCGCGGATGAAGCGGTCGCGCCCTCACAACGTCTATCTCTCCACCCAGATGCTGGACATTCTGATCGCGCTGAAGACCTGCGCGGGGAACTCTCGCTACCTCCTGCCGTCGCGCTATGACGCCGACGCGCCGATGTCTCGCGCGACCTTCAACAGGGTGACCAGCGCCATAGCGGAGCGGGCTTCAAGCCAGGGCCTGCCACTTGAACCGTTCACGGTCCACGACCTGCGGCGGACGGCCTCAACCCTGCTCCACGAGATGGGGTTCAACTCAGACTGGATCGAGAAGGGGCTGGCTCACGAGGAGCGATCTTCACGCGGCGTCTACAACAAGGCGGAGTTCGAAGCGCAGCGCCGGCATATGGCTCAGCAATGGTCAGATGCGGTCGACGCCTGGGAGGCTGGCAGGCCCTTCACACCCGTGGTCACGGTGCAGGAGACCTCGGCTCCGCGTTTTGATCCGCGCGTCTGACAGGGCGCGAGCGCCGCAGGCGGACGTCCGGGCCGGCCGCCCTCGGAATTGGCCGATCCCGGCGAAGTTTCAGCCAGGCCTCGACCTCGGCGAGGTCCCACACGACGCAGCGCGGCGTGAGCAGGAAACGCTTGGGAAACTGACCCTTCTGCTCCATCTCCCAGATGGTGCTGTCGGCCAGCGGCACCATCTGACGAAGCTCAGGCTTCTTGATGGTTCGCTTGAGCGGCGGTGCGGCGGCTTGTGCCATCGGGCTCTCCTTTGAATACGACTCAAGGGAATCCGAAAGGCGACGACGGAGCCATCCGCAGGTCTCCTTGGGTGAAGTCGCCACCGTGTCGTTGCGGATTGCCGACCCTCAGCGGGGCTGGAAAGCTCTGCCCCGGTTGCCGATCATCACCCAGCCGGCGTTGGTCGGGCGGTAACCGCCTTTTGCGACGGCCTCGGCAAGTCCCAGCACCGTCAGTTCGCGTCCGCGGTTCTCGTTGCCGGCGCGCGCCGGATCCACGAGGTCCAGCAAGGCTTCGATGCGTTCAGCGTCAGTCATGGGTTCTCTATGGACGGATCGGCAGCGAGTTCAAGGAAAGAGGTATGTTCGTTGAGGTCGACCGGTCGGCATGTCGCGGCACGAAGGATCGCGAGTTCCAACGGACGCCGGCGTGCAAAATATGCATGGAATTTAAATCAAAATCTTTGCATAAGCGTCGGACGCTTCCTACGTAGGTGGCGAAGGATTTTCCCAATGTCGGCGCTCAACGATGTGAAGAAACGACTGCGGCCTGGTCAGGTCTATCGTCGTCAGGATTTCGAGAAGTGGTCCAATGCCGTAGATCGGCATCTGCGCCAGCTCGTGGAGGAAGGGCGACTGGAGAAGGTCTCCGGCGGCCTCTATCTGGCGCCGCGCCAGACGCGCTACGGCAAGGCTCCCGCCCGGCCGGAGAAACTGGTGGAGAGCTTCCTCAAGGACGACCGCTTCCTGCTGGTCTCGCCGAACGCCTACAACGGCCTGGGGGTAGGGACGACCCAGCTGTACAACGAACCCGTTGTCTACAATCTCAAACGCCATGGCCGGTTCGACCTCGGCGGCCGCGTCTATGACTTCCGCAAAAAGCCCTCGGTCCCGGCCAAGCTGACCGAGGAGGTCCTTCTCGTCGATCTGTTGCAGAACCTGGACCGGCTCGCCGAGACCCGCGCCGAGGTCCTGCCGCGCGCCCTGGATCGCGCCCGGCGCATGAACCCCGCGCGCCTGTTCAAGGCGGCGCGGGACTTCGGCTCCGTGCGCGCCCAACGGCTTCTCAGCCAAGCGCTGGAGGCCGCGTGAGGTCGTGACCGTCTTCCTGCATGATACCCCGGACTTCGGCGATCTGATCGAGGTCCTTGCCGGCCAGATGGGCATAGACCCCGGCTTGGTGGAGAAGGACTACTGGATCATGCAGGCTCTCTGGGGGCTGCAGGCGGGCGGCTTCGCCTTCGAGCTCAAGGGCGGCACGTCCCTGTCGAAGGGATATCAACTGATCCATCGGTTCTCGGAAGACATCGACATCCTCATCCATCCGGACGGCGATCTGCCCGTCGGGCGGAACCACACCAAGGCAGCGCAAGCGGCGCTTTGTCCTGCAGGCTTGGTCCGACTACGTCCGTCCGTTCCGAGATCCGTCGCCGCACATGCGCGTAGCCGACTTCGGTCCGCTCGAGAGGATGGGACGGCCCCTGGGGGAGTGTCTGTGGAAACCGACGCATCACGAGCTCCAGGACGGCCCGGGGAACTACGGAGCCAAGCTCGCCCGTCAGCTTATTTCAACTATGGGAAACACCGAGCCCAGCTAGGCCGGTCGGCAGTCCGAGCGCCAGAAGGCCTGAGAAGGTCCCTATCTGGAAGAAATATATATTGCTTGCTATAATATTGCGCACAATCTAATGGCGATGGGCCCGCTCCTTTACGGGCCCATCGCCCCGGTACCAAGGAGACTTTCCATGACCACCCTCTATAGCACCAAGGCCGTCGCGGTCGGCGGCCGTCACGGATCCGTTCGGACCGACGATGGTCTGCTCGACGTTCAATTGGCCTTGCCGACAGCGCTGGGCGGCAACGGCGGCGCGACCAATCCCGAGCAGCTTTTCGCGGCTGGTTATGCCGCCTGCTTTGAAAATGCGGTCATCCACGTTTCGCGCAGCAGGAACGCCCGGGTTGGCGATAAGGACGTAATCGTCGAGGCGACCGTGGGCATGCAACCCAACGGCGCTGGCGGTTTCGTCCTCACCGTCGCCATGGCCGTCGATATTGGCGGTCTGGATCAGGCGACCGCTGAACAGATCGTCCAGGCCGCGCATTCCGCCTGCCCTTACTCGAACGCGATCAAAGGGAACATCGACGTCGACATTACCGTCACGACCCACTGATGGGCGCGGAGGAGAGAGCATGACCGAAGACGATGTGTTGAGGCTCGACAGGCAGGTCTGCTTTCCGCTCTACGCAGCCTCGAACCTGATCACCCGGCTTTACCGGCCGCTCCTCGACGCGCTCGGACTCACCTATCCGCAGTATCTCGTCATGATGGTGCTGTGGGAGAAATCCCCCTGCACTGTCGGTGAAGTGGGGGAGCAGCTTCACTTAGAAACCGGAACATTGACGCCGCTGCTGAAGCGGATGGAGGCTGCGGGTCTGGTGGCTCGCAAACGCGACGCCTCGGACGAACGGCGGGTGCTGGTTACCCTGACGGAGCCGGGCGAGGCGCTTAGGGCTCCGGCAAAGAGCGTGCCGAGGGCGCTCGCCGATAAGCTGGCCATGCCCGTCACGGATCTGGAAAGGCTCCGCACGACTTTGACCGGTCTGCTCGGCGCCATGACTGAAAAGCCCTGAGTCGCTCGACGAACGGGGCTCCTGCGCGAACCCGGCGTCCGCCGCCGTCAAAGTGTGCAAGGGACGACTATTCGGTGATCGCCTCGGGTCGGTACCGGCTCCTCCCGTAGTTTCAGAGACGATTCGTGCTTTCCGAAAGCCAAGGACCGAACGAACATATCCAGCGAGCGGGATCGTGGGTCACGACCATGACGCACGCGTTGCGCTCCACGGCGTGCGGCGAAACAGTTCCATCACCTGGCGCCCGCGCACGCGATGGCCACGCGCTGTTGTTCGCCGCCCGAAAGTTTGGCCGGGCGCTTGTCGAGACGATGGCCCAGGCCGAGCGTGCGAAGCAATTCCACGGCGTAGCCGTGCGGCCGGAGGCGCGATGTCGGCGATCTCGAGCGAGATGGCGAGTTTCGCGGCGGTGGTGAGGGAGGGAATGAGGTTCGCCTTCTGGAACACGAAGCCGATATGGCCCCGACGAAACCCGCCTAGCCGGTCGAGATCGACCGCAGGGTTCGAGACCAGCTCGCCGCGGGATGTGGATCTCGCCACGGCTGGGCGGCTCGAGCAGGCGCGAATCAGAAGCAGCGTGCTCTTGCTTGAGCCGCTCGGCCCGGAGATGCCGACGAGTTTGCCGGCTTGGGCCTCCGGCGAGACGCCGTCTAGCGCCCGAACAACGGTCTCGCCGCGGGGATAGTAGCGCGCGGTCGCCCACGCGAAGCAGGGGCGGCGCGGTCATTCGTAGGACCTGGTCGCCTGGGTTGAGCTGAGCGATGGCCGCCGTCCTGAGACCGGTCATTTCGAAGCGATCGCCGACGCAGCATCGGGCTGCCGCTGGGCGCCGCCGTCCGGCTCGCCAAAGATGACTACCGCGTCGTCGGCTTGACCCCGGGGCTGGTCGATTCTGCGGGGGATGGCCTTCTGTTCCTCGACAACGACGCGACGACGATCGCTTCGCGTTGGCCGAGCGAGCAGGTCCTGCACGAGCCCCGTAGACGCCTTTCGCCAGGAGCCTTACGGCGCGCTGAAGCGCGCCTTCCGCAGGCTGATCGTGTTCGACGGCGCCGACCACGCCGTCTTCGGAGGCCGGACGCGAGGGGCGGCGGAATCAAGCGACCCGATGATCCAGGGCGAGGCGATCCGGATCACGTTCGCCTTACTGGACCATTTCCTGAGGGAGGAGCCTGCCGCCCAGCGGCTGAAGCGCTTGTGCGCCGCCTCCCACTTGCCGTAGCGCTCGAGAAGGTCCTGCCAGTGAGCGCAGGACCGCGGCACCCATAGCACTCCATTCACGAACAGCCGATTATCGGACCCCGTCCGACCGGGATCCGACTTTCCCGGCAGCAGCGGCTCGATACGGGCCCACTACGCGTCGTCCAAATATTGCATGACGTCACCGCTATGTGGAACGAATCCGCGCCCCCCGATCACCGCGTTGATGCGCTGCCCAAGTCGTCGGAAAAGCGGCGCGGGCGGCTGCATTAAACGGTCGGCTTTCAGCGCCGCTCGCGTGTGTGGACAGGTTACGTCTTGCCCAAACAACGGGTCGACCGGATCAACCGCAGCAGCGAACAGGCGGACAGCGGCGAGCGAGCGGCCGCCTCAGCGTTTCAACCGACCGAATGTCGTCAATCCGCAGCCAGATTGAGTTCCGTGCGCCAAGCCTCGCCGGACAGGGCCCGTACCCGACCCAGGTCGTATACCCGCTGCATCGCTTCCGGGCTGAAGTCGAGACTGTCACCGCCGTCGAACTCCGCGGGTATCGTGGTGACCGAGAAGCTGACGCCGTTGCGCGCGGCGAAGGTGCGGTTGGCGAACAGGTTGGCGCGCAGGTTGGCCTTGAGCGCCGTGTCGATCGTTCGTCCCAGCACGCTGCCCACGGCGTCGCTCGTGACGTTTACGACGGGCTCGGCCTTGCCGTTGACTATGATGTGGATGCGGGCGCCACGCAGGACCCCGTTCGGATCCGTCCAGTTCCACATCATCTGCGGAACGGCGACAAAGGGATTCATGACGCCGCCGTCGACGTGCATCTCCTCGAAAGCCGGTGAGTCCAGGGCGCCGGAGGCCCGGGCCTTTATCATCACCGGCGGGAAGGCTCCCGGAATACTGGCGGACGCTGTCAAAATGTCGCGAAACAGCGCCAGCGCTTCAGGGCCGCCACGCTCCGCGATCGCGCCCATGTTCCAGACCACGCCGCGTTGGGCGTCCAGATCGGTGGTCGCGACCAGCAGGACGCGCCCGCGGCGATGCTCGGCCGCGATCTCCGTCAGCATGGCCGCATCGACATAGGTCTCGATCAGGGCGCGAAGGGGCGCGCTTTGATAAATGCCGGATCCGACGAACGCGCCGAGGCCTCGTCCCTGGAGCAGATTCGCGGCCAGGCCCCCGGTATAGGCTTCGCGTAACTCGGCATCCCGGTCAGGACCCAGAAAGACGAACGGAGCGGCGAGCGCGCCGGTCGAAACGCCCGTCACCACTTCGAAGTCAGGCCGGTCGCCCCGTTCGGTCCAGCCGTTAACGAGACCGGCCGTATAGGCCCCCGCGGCGCCGCCGCCGGAGAGAGCGATCAGGTCGAACCGCCCATCCGCCCCGTGAGGCGCGCCCTCACTCAGCTGCAGCCCCATGACTTCGGCCGCAAGCGCGTCCTCGACTGAAAAGCGGACACCAGGAAAACCCACAGGGATGGCTGTTTCGCGAAAGCCCAGGCCGAAATCGCTGCGGGCTCCGCTCGCGCACCCCGCGAGCGCCAGGGTCGCGGCGACAAGAATACTGACCGTGGTCCGGATCATGGGCATGGCGTCGCTCCTTCACTACGCGGAACGTGGCGGCCGGGGTCGGAAGCCACGCAGGAGGCGGGCCCCGGCTGGCGACCACGGCCCCGCGCGACCCTGAGAATCCTCAACGTCCCGGCGCGACCGACCCGTCCGCCGCGGGGTTTGGGAAGCAGGCTCGTGGTCATGGAACGTTCCGGGGCGCAGGGGTGGTCCAGCCGCCACCCAACGCCTGATAGAGGGCGACGGCGTTGGTCATCTGCATCTCGCGCAGTTGAATGAGCGCCGTTTCAGCCGTCAACAGGCCCCGCTGCGCGTCAAGTTCCTCAAGATAGGAGGTGTAGCCGGCGCGATAGCGATTGCGGGCGTGAAAGACCGCCTCATTCAGCGCGAGGCGTTGCGCTTCGGCGCGGTCCGCCTGGGCCTGGAGACGGTCGACGCCCTCCATGGCGTTCTCCACCTCCGAAAAGGCTCCGAGGACCACCCGCCGATAGGCGAGGGCGGCCTGGTCGCGCCGGGCTTCGGATGCGTCGGTCTGGGCGGTCAGGCGACCGCCGTCGAACAGGGGCGCAAGGACGCTGCCGCCCGCGCTCCAGATCGTGACGGGGTCCAGCCCTTCGACGAACAGTTCGGCCAGCGAAGCGCTCAGCCGCACCTGGGGCAGCAGGGCGGCGCGCGAAGACGCAAAGCTGGCGTCAGCGGCGACCAGTTGGGCTTCAGCCTGGGCGATATCGGGCCGTCGGGCCAGCAGGGTCGATGGCAGTCCCGGTTCCGGGTCGGGCAGGATGAGAGCGTCGAATCTGCCCCTCGCAATCGGGCCGGGGAGGGCGCCTGTCAGCAGCCTGAGAGCATTCTCCTGACGACGGATCGCCAGTTCCAGGGTCGGGATCCGCTGCGCGGCGGCCTGAAATTCGGCTTCGGCCTGGGTCAGTTCCAGGCGCGAGGTCTGGCCGGCCTCCGCTCGCCGCCGGGCCAGCGTGACCGCATCCTCGCGCGACACCAGGGTGCGGCTGGCGACCTCGAGCTGGGCGTCCAGCGCCACGAGGGCTACATAGGCGCGCGCGGTGGCGCCCGCTACGGACAGGGCCGCCGCGTCGCGGCTGAAGCGACTGGCCTGTAGGGAGGCGCGGGCGGCGGCGTCGGCGCTGCGCAGGCGCCCCCACAGGTCAATCTCATAGGCGACCTGGAGCTGGGGTTGGGCGAGCGCGGCTTCGGCGGCCTGGCCGAAAGCGTTCAACTCACGCGCCTTCTGGACCGCGACCGAGCCGGTCAGCAACGGCGACAAGGCCGAGCGCGACTGGGCGGCGAAAGCCTCGGCCTCGCGGACCCGGCTCTCGGCGACGGCGACATCGGTGTTGCGCGCCAGCGCCTCGTCCACCGCGGCGGTGAGCGCGGCGTCGCCAAAGGCGCTCCACCAGCCCGCCTCGACCGCAGAGCCTGCCTGCGTTTCAGCGCGCCAGCTTTCTGGCGCGGCGAGGGCGGCCTCGACGGGGGCTTGCGTCGGCTCCACCGTGGCGCATCCCGACATCACCATGGCCGACGCGCCGACGATCAGGAGGCCGCGCATCATTGCGCGTCCCCGGCGCCGGCCGTGTCCACGCGGGCGACGACCGACATGCCGGGGCGCAGGCGCTGGAGCCCCTCCTGTCCTGGATCCAGAGCGATCCGGACCGGGAGTCGCTGGGCCACCTTGGTGAAATTGCCGGTCGCATTCTGCGCCGGGAGCACGGCGAATTCGGAACCGGTCGCTGGAGAAATCTGCTGGATTCTGCCGCGGAATTGCTTGTCGCCCAGGGCGTCGATGGTGACGGTCGCCGCCTGACCTTCGACCATCCGTCCAGCCTGCCGCTCCTTGAAGTTCGCGATCACCCAAAGCTGAGGTGGGACAAGAGAGACAAGCTGACTGCCGGCCGTCACATACTGGCCGCGGCGGGCCCCCACCTGGCTGACACGGCCAGCTTCGGGCGCAGTGATAACGGTATTGGCCAGATCGATCTCGGCCAGGCGCACCGCAGCCTGCGCACCCTCGACGGCCGCAACGAGGCCGTGACGCGACACCCCGACAGACCGTTCGTCCTGCCGCGCGACCTCGCGACCGGCCTGGGCCTGGCGCACGGCCGCCTGGGCGGATTTCAGAGTCGCTTCGGCCTGATCGCGTTCGCGCAGGGATACCGAGCCGTCGGCCGCGAGGTCAGCGACCCTGACCATGTCGGCTCGAGCCCGGGTCAACTGGGCCTCGGCGGAAGCGATATCAGCGTCGCGCGCGCCTACCGTCGCCCTGCGCGAGGCCCCGGTCTGGGCCGAATTGGCCAAATCCGCCTCGCGCGCCGCCAATGTGGACCGAGCCTGCTCCAGGCGTTGCCGATAGATCCGGTCATCGATGCGAAACAGCGGCGTTCCTGCGGCCACAGGCTGGAAATCCGCCACCAGGACCTCTGCGATGTAACCGTTCAGCTGGGGCGAAATCACGGTGATTTGACCCCGGACATTGGCGTTCTCGGTCCGCTCGATCGACGACGTGAACGGCGGCAGCTTCCAGGCGAACAGAATCAGCAGAACCGCGGCGACAGCCAGAACGGCCGTAACTATGGCGGCGACGGGGGGCTTTCGCTTTCCGGGGGGCGCGGACTCCCCGACCGGCGCGGCCGCAGGGGGCGGGCCTTCGTCCTCGGGCTGCCGGGCATGCGCCGGTTGCGCGTCCTTGGGGTCATGGTCGGTCATGGGGGCAATTCTTCGAAAAAGTTGGGCGTCAGATGGCGACGGCGCCGGCGACGTCGCCCGCAGGTTGAGGGTTGGCTTTGGCCTTGATGGCCTGGCGTACGACCAGCGCGAGAGAGACGATGAGCTGCACCACAGCCGTCACCCCAATCACGAAAAAGACGTCGTTGAACGCCAGGATGTTGGCCTGTTGCGTGACCTGCTGGGCGAGGGTGCTGACGCCATTGAGCGAAGCCGCACTGCGATCGGCCACCGTGGAGGCGAAGGCGCCGCCGTAGGTCTGGAGCAGGGCTGCGGCCTGCGGGTCAGAGCCGACGATGGCTTCGGAGAGATAGGCGCCATGATGCTGGGCGCGCATCACCTGAAAGGTTGAAAGCACGGCGGCTCCCAGCACCCCGCCCAGCACCTGGGTGACGCCGAACATGACGGCGAAGGTGACGACCGAGCCAAAGCCTCGCGCCAGAAGTTGTCCCACGCCGATGATCACGGCCGCGCCCATGAACATGGCTCCGGCGAAGCCCAACAGGGCCTGGCTGACATAAAGATTGACGGGATGGGTCTGGGCCGTGGCCCCCGCATCCATGAAGGCGCCGACAGCGATCAGGATCAGCGACAGTAGCACCTGGATGATGACCAGCTTGGGCGAAATGAGGAGCGAAAAGGCGCTCACCAGAACACCGGCGACCGTCGCCATCAGAACGACGCCATACAGATGGCGCAACTGCTCGGCTCCCATGCCCAGTGTCTGCAGCAGGCCCGTGGAACCAAACGTCTGTTCGCTGAGGAGCACCCGAACCAGCAGGATCGATACCGCGAACCTGAAAAAGCTTCCGGTGAAGAGCCAGCGGGTGTCCACCAGGGGGTTGGCGCGGTGGTGTTCGAAGGCGGCGCCGCCGGCGATCAGAATAACAGCGAGCGCCAGCGCCCAGCCCAGCCAGGGCGCCTCGAACCACCACTCCACCCGGCCCAGGCCCGCCACGGCGACGATCAGTCCCAGGCCGGCCGCCAGCAGGACGAAGCTGAAAAAGTCCCTTCTTTCGAACGCGTGGATACGAACGCCCGGAGGGAGCCGAAGGATGCGCACCGCCGCGAGGCAGGAGAGGGCGAGGCCCGCCTCAAGAACATAGAGGCCATGCCAGTTGCCCAGGTCGAGGAGGTCAGGCGAGATGATCCGCGCCAGGGGCATTCCCAGTTGCGACACGCCGATCCCGAGGATCAGAGCCGGCAGGCGCAGCTTGGCCGGAAACGCCTGCAGCATGTAGAAGACCGCCAGAACACCGAGCGCTGCGCCGGCGACGCCGCTGAGCGCGCGGACGGCCAGGGCTCCGGTGAAGCTGTCAGTCGCCAGATGGGCGAAGGCGGCGAGGGCGTAGATCGACAGGAAGACCATCACGAATGAGGTCAGGCCGAACTGCTGACGATATTTGATGACCAACAGATTCATCGAGACGTTGAACATCACATAGACGGTGCTCAGCCAGGCTCCCTGCACGGGATCGAGTCCGAGTTCCCCCTGGATCGCGGGCAGATTCACGGCGACAAGGGCGGTGCCGAGACCGCCCGTGAACCCGAGCAACAGGGCGACTAGGCCGTAGCCCAGCCGGACCGGATTGGAAAAATCAGGGGTGGATGGGGAGCCGGGCATCATCGGCCGTTCGTGAGGTTTCCAGTCGGGAACCTCGCCGATGACCTGGCCGAGCTGGCGCCGGGCTGCGGTCATTGATCGCGCCTCAGGATGCCCTTGAGGACCAGATCGAGCACGCGGCTCGCTGTCTGGTCTTCATCCGCATCTTCCTGGCGGCTGGCCGCGATCACCATTCGTATCACGGCCAGCACATCGCTGATTTTCAGGTCGGGACGCACAGCGCCCTCGCTCAGGGCGGCGGCGAGCGGAGCCTCGAAAAGCCTGACGAACTCTCGCTGGCGCTCCTGCAACTGCGGATGGTCGGCGGCGACAGCGCGCCAGGCGTCCGCCAGAGCCGGGGCCTCACGCGCTGCGCGGCCCGATTGCGCGATCATGGAGAACAGCGCCTGACCAGGCTCGACATCCACGCTGGCCCGGCTGACGGCCGCCATCTCCCGCTCGAACAGCGCCAGCAGCAGCGCGGCGCGGTCGGGAAAGTGCCGATACAATGTCGCCCGGCCTACGCCGGCCGCTTCCACAACGGCGTCCAGCGAAACATGCACGCCCTGCTCGGCAAACACGTGTGACGCCGCATCCAGAATGGCCCCCCGATGGCGGGCGACATCCCTGCGTTCCTTGCGAAGACCTGACATGGGTCGCAAGTGGACAATACTGTCCGTTTTGTCAAGCGCCGCATTTACGCTCCCGGGAGATATCGACAAGGGGTCTAGGCGTGGCTAGGCGGTTTGGAAGCGGATGCCGGTGTTTTGAACGTCAGAACGTCGCCCTTGGCCGATTCCGCGCCGGCTACACCTCAGGTCCGCCGGGGCCTTCGGCGGCGGCTCAAGCGATGGTCCCTGCAAGAGGCGGTCTCCGAGCCCGAAATCCTTGGACCAAAGTGAGGACATGACGGCGGCGCAGAAGTCCGGATCTCCCGTCGGTTGCCCGGCTTATTCGCACGAGGCTGCTGGCCGAAACCACGGCGCGACCGGGGCGAGTTCGACACAGCTTTTTAAAGCTAGTCAGGCGAGGGGGGGCACCATCAGGCCGACCGCCAGACCGCCCCAGCCCAGGCCGGGCCATGCCAGGACTGTGGCGGCCAGATCGGCCAAAAAAGCGGCTAGTACTATCGACCCGACAGCCCCGAAGCGCATGATTAATCGCAGCGCGTTCAACTCTTGCATGGTGTCTTTCCTGATCGCGCTCCGTCCTGGCAGCAGTTCCGGTTGGCCATCTTTCCTGATTGGCTGGGCCGCGCGGAGGTTGACGAACTGGTCCAGGCACGATCATCGGAAAAGCCGTTGCAGCGCGCTGCAGCAGGCGCCGAGGACGCCGGGTGGCCTCAACCCTCCCGCGCGCAGAATAAGCTATAGCCAGCGCTACGCGGGGAGGATCTCCAGCATGTCAAGCGGCCGAGATGCCGCCGTTGACGCTTATTGCCTGACCCGTCAACCGGCGCGCCGCGGGACTGGCGAGGAACACCGCAAGGGCGGCCAGATCGGCAGGGTCCGCGACGCCTAGGCTCGCCATTGACGCGGCCTTGGCGAACAGTTTGGCGCTGAAACCCTCCTTCAGCACGCGAGCCGAGGTCTCTGTGCCTGCAATCAGGGAGGGAGTCAGCACATTGACCCGGATCCCATCGCGCTTGGCCTCCATCGCTACGGTGCGGCTGAACCGATGATCGCGGCCATGGCGGCGCCGATGATGGACTCGCCCGGCGTGGCGGTCTTGCCGGCGTCGGACGCCACATTGATGATCACCCCGCTGCGCTGGTCGCGCATGCTGGCAAGGACGGCGGCGGTCATCAGCATCGGGGGCGCCGTCAAGGCGGCGATCGTTTCAGGTATGGAGCCTATGTCGGTTCGAAACAGCAGATCCGGGACGATCGGCGGAACGGTGGAGCACATCAGGATGTCGATGATTCCGAGTTCGGCGCGCGCTTCGCTTTCGATGTCCGTGGCTCCAGCCGCTGTCGAGGCGTCGCCGCGAATGAACGTCACCGGTCCGAGGGAGGACAGGCTCCGGATCGCCGCTGCGCCGCGCTCCGCGTCTCGCCCGGCTATCGCGACCGTAACCCCGGCCGCGAGCATTTGCCTGGCTGTCTCCAGACCGACGCCTGCGGTTCCGCCGACAAGAAGGGCCGTGCTGTCGACCAGGGCCTTCGGCGAAGGGAGAGACGATTGCGTCATTTGGTGTCCGGTATCTCGGTGGGATGGTGCGGATTGCGATGGGTCAGGCCGCTGTGGTTTCGGCCTCGCAGCGGGTGGTTACATCGAAGTGATATCCGCCGAGAGCGTCTTGCAGCGCGGCCAGCGTAGCCCCGTTCGCCGCGAGCGAGCCGCAGACCTGAACCACCACCAACGGTCGTCCGGTGCTGGGCGGGGTCTCGACCGAGAGGAGCCGGTCCGGCCCGACGATGTCCGTCGCGATCCGGGCTGCCACCCGACGCGTGGCGTCGAGCCTCAAGTCGGGCTTGAAGATCTTGCCCACCGCCGTCAACGGCATCTTGTCCATGATCGTCACTTCGACCGGACAGGCCGCACGCTCCTTGACGTGTTCCCGGCACCATTGGAGGAGTTCGGCCGGGGTGGCGCTGCGTTCCGGGAGCAACTGGACGTAGGCCACCGGAAGTTCTCCCTTGGACTGATCCGGACGGCCCACCGCCGCCGCGAGCTGGACAGCTGGGTGCGAGACGAGGACTTCCTCGATCATACGAGGGTCCAGATTGTGCCCACCCCGGATTATCACGTCCTTGGCGCGGCCGTGGATCCAGATGTAGCCGTTCTCGTCGACACAGCCGACGTCCCCGGAACTTCCCCAGACCTCGCTTCCCGGGGCTCCGGTGACGAAGAAGCTTTCATCGTTGGACGGATCGACATAGCCGTCCGAAACGCCGGGCCCCTTGCCGACGATTGTTCCCTGCTCACCGGGCGCGGCTTCGCGCACGAACTGATTGTCCTCCAGGATGAAGGCCCGAACATCGTGGAACGGAGTCCTCAGGCCGACCGACCCGAGGACGGGAGGCGCTTCATTGGGCATGCAGCCAAGGAAGCCGTGGAATTCGGTGGCGCCCCAGACTTCCCGTAGATGCAGGTCGAAAGTCTGATGGAATTTGCGCCCCAGTTCGACCGGGATGGTGCTTCCCCCGGAGGTCATGGTCCGTATCTTGTGGTTGGCCGAGTCGCCCTTGGCCGCGAGGAGCGCGGCGGTGTCGGGCTATGCGCTAGGCGGCGGGTGCGAACTGGCCATGCTGTGCGACTTCATCATCGCCTCGGACACGGCCAAGTTCGGCCAGCCCGAGATCAACCTGGGCGTGGCGCCCGGCATCGGCGGCTCGCAGCGGCTGACGCGGCTGGTGGGCAAGTCCAAGGCCATGGACATGATCCTGACTGCGCGGATGATGGATGCGGCCGAGGCCGAGCGCGCCGGTCTGGTCAGCCGCGTGGTGGCCGGCGACGCCCTGCTGGACGAGGCGCGGGCGGCGGCGGCGAAGATCGCGTCGCAGAGCCCGCTGGCGGTGATGATGAACAAGGAAATGGTCAACGTCGCCCTGGAGACGACGCTGACCGAAGGCGTGCGGTTCGAGCGCCGCCTGTTCCACAGCCTGTTCGCCTTCGAGGATCAGAAGGAGGGCATGTCCGCCTTCGTCGAAAAGCGGAAGCCCGACTTCAAGGGGCGGTAGCCCTGGCATTGGCAAGATAACGGATCGGGCGCCGTCTTGTAGCGCCCCCCAGCGGTTCTGCAGGCTAAAGCCGCAATGTCCGTTGTTGGTTGATTTTGAGCGTAGGGCACGAGTTTCGAAGGCGCGGTCGATCTAGCGCGCGCTGATTTCCTTCGCATGTTTTTATGCAGCGACCGATTCAATCTTGGGCCAAGTAAAGGCTTCAAAACTTATTCTCACAGCACCCTCTCACAGGGCAGGGTCACGATGCGTTATTGCGCCGTATATCCGCCATCGACGGCCAGGACGGCGCCGGTAACGAACGAGGCGCGATCGGACAGCAGGAACGCCGCGGCATCGGCGATTTCCTCGGGCTTACCCAGGCGACCGATCGGGTGGAGTGCGACGATCCCGTCGAATTCCTCCTGGCTGACGACGCTGCGGACGAGCGGCGTGTCGATATAGCCCGGCGCGATCGCATTCACGCGGACGCCGCGATCCGAATAATCCAAGGCCGCGGATTTCGTGGCGCCGATGATCGCGTGTTTGGAGGCGATATAGGCCGCGTTGTTCCGTTGGCCGACGAGCCCCAAGGCGGAGGCCATATTGACGATGGCGCCCCCGCCGGACGCGATCATCGCCGGAATCTGATACTTCATGCAGCCGAATATGGCGTCGAGATTGACGGCCTGCACCCGGCGCCACGTGTTCGGATCATACTCGACCACGCCGTTTGAATCGCCGCCGATCCCGGCGTTGTTCACGGCCAGATCAAGCCGGCCAAACGTCTTCACGGTCCAGTCAACCATCCGCTCGATCGCGTCGAAGTCACCAAGATCGATCTCCCAGGCGCGAGCGCCTCCACCGATCTTGGCGGCGAGGGCCTCTGCGCCGTCATGATTGAAATCGGCGACCACGACCGCCGCGCCCGAGGCCGCGAGCCTGCGGGCCGTCGCCGCGCCGATGCCCGAGGCGGCGCCGGTGACGATCGCCACCTTGCCTGCGAAGTCCTGATCCATGTCCTTGCCCTTCGCGATATGGGTCACTGGGCCGTCATGCCCGCATCGACGACATGTTCGGCGCCGGTGATATAGGAGGCCTCGTCCGAGGCGAGGAACAGCACCAGATTGCTGACCTCGGCGGGATCGGCGATGCGACGCAGCGGGATTTGCACGAGTGCGTCGCCCCCCTCCTCATCCGTCGCCTCAGCCATCATGGGCGTTCGGATGAAGCCGGGGTGAACAGAGTTCACGCGAATGTTGTTCGGGCCATATTCGATCGCCGTCGCCTTGCTCATGCCTCGGACCGCGAATTTGCTGCCGACGTAAGCCAGGCTGGGAAAGCCGTAATTGGCGACGATGCCGGCGATGGAGGAGATGTTGACGATCGAACCCACGCCCGCCTTCAGCATCGATGGAATGACCGCCTTCATGCCCAGGAACACAGACGTCTGGTTGATCGCGCAGACCTTCAGATAATCTTCTTCGGAAATATCGGACGTCCTGGCGATCGGGCCGAGCACGCCGGCATTGTTGACCAGGACCGTCGGGGGACCAAAAGCAGCTTCGGTCCGCTCAACGACCTGGGTCCAGTCCTGCGCCCGCGTCACGTCGTGCCGCACGAACAGCGCCGAACGGCCCAATTCATCGGCCAGCGCAGCGCCGCCTGCCTCGTTCAGGTCTGAAAGGACGACCCGCGCGCCCTCGGCCACGAAGCGCCTTGCGTGCGAGGCGCCCATGCCCTGCGCCGCGCCGGTGATGATCGCCACCTTGCCCTTAAGCCTGCCCATCCCGCTCTCCATGCCGTCCGTCCGCCCTACGGGCGGGACGGATTAATTGATGATGCGTGGGAATATAGGAATTGATTGACGCGTCAACAATAGTGGTTGCGACTGACGTCCAGGGCTGATGCGACGAGGCGTTGACAACTGTCAGCTTGGGTTGTCACGCCGACAGGCAGAATCCGGACCAGACGTGCGCCGGGCGTATCAAGGATGGGACTTACGCCATATGTCATTTCGAGAAGGCGAAGATTGGCGAAGGACGCTGACCTGGACGATCCTGCCTGCGGGTCGCGCCTGGCAACGCGCGGCTGGAACGGCCTTGGCGCAGTTGGGCGTCTCCCTGTCCACGGCGGCGATCCTGCTTGTGATCACCCGGCTGGGCGATGGTATCCGCCAGCAAGATGTGGCCAAGGAATCGACGCTTGATCCGGCCGCCATTGCGCGATCGGTCACTCAACTTGAGCGGGATGGTCTGCTGGAGCGACGCAAGGACCTGTCCGATGGCCGCGCCAAGACCCTGCACTTGACCGAGTTGGGCCGTGCCCTGTCCCTCAAATTGGATGAGGCGCTCGACCGCCTGCGGGACGAGCTGGTCGCTGGCATAGACGACGCCGATGGTCAGATTGCGGTGCGCGTGCTTCGCGCTCTGGAGACCCAATGCCTGACGTTCTCAAATGGAGAGCCCCGTCGGCAGCCCTTCGAAGCCTGACCGCCTGGGCAAAGTCAAGACAGCGCTGTCAACCTGACCGCGTGAGCCGCGACTTCTCTAGCCAGCACTGTCAAATTAAGCGCGCCGGGCCGCGACTGTTCCGCAGCCCGACGAAATCTCAGGCGACAGCCACTGCCCAGGCCGCTTAAGCTCCGGCGCGAAAACGGCGGAGGGTCGGTCGGCTGATGAGATGTCTCTGGGTGTAAATGGTGTTGTAAATCGCTGCGTGGGTGGTGAGGAAGCGCTGGGCCGACACCTGCGACTTGAACAGCTGCTGCTGTCGCTCTCGTCGTCGGATCGGCAGTGAGAGTTCTCCGCCGATTCTCCCTCAGCCGGCCGGGTGAATGCAGGTGCCGGAGACCGAAGCTGATCCAGCGCCGCTGGGTAGGATCCAAGGCCGTCGGTCACGATCCTCTCCGGAGCGACAGGCTGATTTCGCAGCAATCGCTTCAATAGCTTCAGGGCTGCCTCCGTGTCCGGTCGCCGCTGGACGACGAGGTCTAGACCTCGAATTCCTTGTCGACGGCGCGCCACAGGAGCATCCGCATGCCTCCGCTGGAACAACCCACCTCGTCCAGGTGCCAGCGGGGTGGAGGGGAGGGCGCAGCTTCTTCGGTCGCCTAGCGATCTGGGGTCCGAACTTGCTGGTCCAGCAGCGGATGGTCTCATAGCTGACGTCGATCCCACGCGCCGCCATCAACTCCTCGACGTCACGTAAGCTGAGGCTGAAGCGGAAGTATAACCAAACAGCCTGAGGGATCACCGCCGCTGGAAGCGGTGGCGCCTTAACGACAGTGGTTTCACGAAATGGGCTTTTCGAACTCCCCGCCCATTCTGAAACAGGATGAGGGACTCCGTCTGATTCATCCGAATGGCGCGACCGATCTTCACTGGTGTGGCGCAGAGGTTCAGGATCGACCCTGTTTGGTTGATGAGGGGCGGCGGCGGCGACGTAGATTCTTTCGAGCCAAAGGTGCTACGAAGAGATGATATCGCGCTTGCGGCTCAGGTTCGATTTAATTTACGCCTCGAATTGGTTGTTATGCGCCGGATGGTCTCGAAAGATAGCGTCATCACTAAAATTTTACATCGCTATATTGCTGAGTATTTTCAATATAGTTATCTGGCGACGGTAGCCTAGGTAGTGTGGACAAAGTGGATTCCCAAATCACCAGATGACTGATTCAAGGCT